>CACEKT010000047.1 GCA_902560225.1 uncultured Pelagibacteraceae bacterium | reverse complement strand
TTACATTTTTTTCTTGTAATTGTTTTAAAATGTCTTCTTTTGATAATAAATTTGAGCTATTTTTTAAATCACAAACCAATGATTCTTTAATAAAACCTTGTTCAATACCTAGGTGATATAGTGATAAAATAGTAGCAGCTACAAAAATTAAAGTAAGAAGAAGGAAGAAATGTTTTTCAAGATGAACAAACTTATAATTTAACAAAATAATTATTATTGCCAATAAATATGGAATTCTCTCTAGTATACATAAATTACAAGGCTGATGACCCAAAAGATGTTCAATAAAAAATGCTGAAGCTAAAGCAACAACGCTAATTAAAAAAATTAATTTTAATGTAATTGTTTTGTTAATCTCAACCATTAAATTTAAAAAATAAATAAATAATAATAAATATTATAACTATAATAATACCAATTATAGTGAACCATTTTGATCCATGCTTTTCCATGTATTCTGTAAATAATTCTCCAAATTTATAAGATAAATAAGCAACTATAAAAAATCTCAGACTTCTTGAAATTAAGCTGACAATTATAAAAATAGGAAGATTAAAAGCAATTAAACCACTTGAAATCGTAAAAGCTTTATAGGGCAATGGTGTAAAGCCCGCCAAAAAAAGAATACTTAGCCATGTAAGAAATCCACTACCTTGAGACATGCTTAATTTTAAATTTTCAACTTTATCTTGATAACCATAAAATTCGATTACATACATTGCTAAATCAAAAAATAAATAACCTATAAAATATCCAAAAATTCCTCCAAGAACTGAAAATATTGATGCTATTATAAATATTTTCAAATATTCTTTTTTTTTTGCAATAACCATAGGGATTATCATTACATCTGGAGGTATAGGAAAAAAAGAACTTTCTATAAAAGATACAAGCCCCAAATAAAAATTTGAACTTTTATGTGCAGCTAATTCTAAACATTTTTTGTAAAGCGTTTGAAACATTTTTTGGTTTTAATATAAATTTAATTCTTATACTATTTAAATATAATTTAATTAAATATCTAGGGCGAGTGGCGGAACTGGTAGACGCGCACGACTCAAAATCGTGTTTCGTAAGAAGTGAGAGTTCGATTCTCTCTTCGCCCACCAAATAACTATGAATTTAAACAATTTAAATAATTTAATTGAACTATTTGCCAATCAAGCAAATAAACAAAATAAAAAAAGTATTTTTCTACAGTGGTTAAACCCAAGTAGCAAAAAAACATATACATGGGAAGATACAGAAAAAAATATTTTAAAATTATCAAAAGAAATAAATAAAAATATAAAAGAAGGTGATAGATGTCTTTTAGTTTCTGAGAATAGACCTGAATGGTTTATATCTGATTTAGCTATTATGTTAGCTGGAGGAATTACAGTACCGGCTTACACAACCTATACAGAGGAGGATTACAAGTATTTAATAGATGATTGTGAACCTAGTTTAGTAATTGTTTCTAACAATGAAATGTTAAAAAAATTAAGTAACACTATTAATGAAAAAAGTTTTATTAAAAAAGTAATAACTTTAGATGAAATTAACAAAGTAATTGATGACCTAAATATAAAAAATAAAGAAAACTATTTAGACTTTGAAACTATATTAAAAAATAATTTATTAGAGGAAGAAAAGTTTCAAAATAGCAAATTAAAAAGAACATCTCCAGCTTGTATAATTTATACTTCAGGAACCGCTGGAAATCCAAAAGGAGTAATTTTAAGTCATGGAGGTATTTTAAATAATCTTGTAGGTGCTTGTGAAATTATGAGGCCATTATTTAATTCAAGACCAGTATTTTTAACTTGGTTGCCTCTCTCTCATTCCTATGAACATTGTGTACAATTTGCCCAGATAGCTGTTGGAGCAAAAGTTTTTTATGCAGAAAAAATTGAAAAACTTTTAGAAAATATATCAGAAGCCAAACCTTCAATTATGACAGCTGTTCCTAGATTCTACCAAAATCTTTACAACAAAATAAATATTAATTTAAAAAAACAATCAGGTTTTAAGGCAAAATTAATAGAATCTACTCTTCGATTAGGTAAGAAAAAATTATTAAATCAAAAAATGACT
>CACEKT010000046.1 GCA_902560225.1 uncultured Pelagibacteraceae bacterium | reverse complement strand
TTTTAGTGAATTTTTTTGAGGAAATATCAATCTTGCTATTATTAATAGCGGTAAGCATGAGGTTTGTATGGTCCCTCTGGAGTAACACTAATATAGTCTGCTTGCTCTTTAGATAGCGGTGTTAGTTTAGCTCCAACCTTATCTAAGTGAAGTCTTGCAACTTTTTCGTCCAGATGTTTAGGAAGCACATATACTTTGTTTTCATAATTGTTCGAGTTATTCCATAACTCGATTTGAGCAATTACTTGATTTGTGAAAGATGCACTCATAACAAAACTTGGGTGACCAGTTCCACATCCTAAATTTACTAGTCTACCTTCAGCCAATAAAATTAATCTTTTTTCGTCTGGAAATGTAATTTCGTGAACTTGTGGTTTTATTTCATCCCATTTATAATTTTTAAGAGCCTCAACTTGAATTTCATTATCAAAGTGCCCGATATTACATAAAATTGATCTATCTTTCATGGCTCTCATATGATCGGCTGTAACAACATCCTTATTTCCAGTTGCAGTCACAACAATATCTGCTTCTCCAATCATATCATCCATTAAAACTACTTCATAACCTTCCATTGCCGCCTGAAGCGCACAAATAGGATCTGTTTCTGTAACTAAAACTCTTGCTCCACTTTGTCTTAATGATGCAGCGCTTCCTTTTCCTACATCCCCGAAACCAGCAACAATTGCAACTTTTCCTGACATCATAACATCTGTAGCCCTTTTTATTCCGTCTACTAAGCTTTCTCTACAACCGTATAAATTATCAAATTTCGATTTTGTTACTGAGTCGTTTACGTTAATTGCTGGTACTAACAAAGTTCCTTGCTCTTCCATTTTTTTAAGAGCTAAAACACCAGTTGTTGTCTCTTCACTTAAACCTTTTATACCTTTTAATAATTCTTTATAATCTTTATGCATAAGAGCTGTCAGATCTCCACCATCATCTAATATCATATTTGGGATCCAGTCTTTCTTACCCTCTATCGTTTGCTTAACACACCACCAATACTCTTCCTCTGTTTCACCTTTCCACGCAAATACAGGTATCCCTGCTTTAGCAATTGCAGCTGCGGCATGATCTTGAGTTGAAAAAATATTACATGAAGACCATCTAACCTCAGCACCTAAATCAACAAGAGTTTCAATCAAAACTGCTGTCTGGATTGTCATATGTAAGCAACCTAATATTCTTGCACCTTTTAGAGGGTTTTTACCCTTATATTCTTTTCTTACTGCCATTAATCCTGGCATTTCTGTTTCTGCTAATGAAATTTCTTTTCTTCCAAAATCAGCGTCACTAATATTTTTTACTTTATAATCTTCCATAAGTCAGCCTTTGTAACAACTAGCTATAAATAGTCAACATAAGATTAAGCTTTAGGAAAATTAATTTCTATTATTGCTCCAAGATTATTTTCTCGATTGAAAGCATTAATGCTCCCTTCATGTAACTCAACTAAATTTTTTACAATATTTAGTCCTAAGCCAGAATGTTCTCCAAACTTGTCTGGTCTATTGCTATAAAACCTCTTAAATATTTTAGATGTATCTTTTTCTTTAAAACCCTGACCTTCATCAATGATCTTAACTAAAATATTTTTACCCGAATTCATTGATACATTTACAGAAATTTGTCCCCCAACTTTGCTAAAAGATATAGAATTATCTAATAAGTTTGCGACAATTTGCTCAATTCTATTTTCAATACCATTAATGAAATATTTTTCATTATTGTCATTAATGTAGTTTATTTTTATATTTTTTTTAAACTTATCAATATTATTATACTCATCAACTACAGATTGAATAATTGGCTCTATATCTATTTTTTTCATTTTCTCTCTACTAAGAGCGACTTCGTCCTTTAACATCTGTGAATAGTCTGTAATTAATCTTTCAATTCTCTCAACGTCATGACTAAGGATATTTAATAATTTTAATCTTTGTTCAGTATCGTTTGTGTCCTGTAAAATTTCAGAAGCACTTTTTAAAGATGCTAATGGATTTCTTATTTCATGAACAAGATCTGTTGAAAAATTTTCAGCATGCGCTACTCTTTTTTGAAGTTCATTTGTCATATCATCCAATGAATTAGACAAAAGTCCCAGTTCATCATTTC
>CACEKT010000045.1 GCA_902560225.1 uncultured Pelagibacteraceae bacterium | reverse complement strand
AAAATAACAAAAATGATCTATGTTGTCATATTTTCTTTCTTTTTCGGAATCTTTAGCACAGCAAACTCAGGTGAGCTATGCACAGAATGTCTAAAAAAAGTTCCACAAGAAATGAGAGACTATGTTTATAACATGGACTTTATGGATAAAGACCAACCTCTAGGCCCTGCGGTTATGAAAGGATGGAAAAGTCCTAGAAAACCACCGTGGACTATTGGTTATGCAAGTACGTATGCTGGAAACACTTGGAGAAAAGGTGCAATGGAACGTTTAATGGAAGTTGTATATCCAAAGTGGAAAGCACTAGGAATGGTTGATGAAATTGTAATTACACAATCAAATTTAGATGACTCATTACAAATTCAGCAAATGAGACAAATGATAGATGGTGGTAAAGTTGATGCAATAATTATTTGTTGTTCAAACATTACAGCACTTAACACAACTATTAAATATGGTTGGGAAAAAGGCATACCAACACTTTCATTTACAGGCTTTACAACATCTCCATACTCAATCAACACTTCTGTTAATTACAGATTAGTTGGTTATTATGTAGGTGCTTGGATGGCAGAACTTATTGGTGAAAAAGGTAATGTAATTGTTATCGAAGGAATACCTGGTTATTCTGCATCTGACCAACAAAACAAAGGGGTGTTAGCAGCATTAGATGAATACCCTAATGTGAATGTTGTTGGGCAATTAGCTCATAACTGGACTTCTCAGGTTGCTCAAAAAGAATTGTCTCAATGGCTATCAACAAACACAAAAAAAGTTGATGGTATTGCAGTTCAATCTTCAGGAGAAACTGGAACATTACAAGCTTTACTTCAGTCTGGACTTGATCCAATTCCACCAATAGCTTTAGGTGGAGAACTAGGTGCTCTTTGTTATTGGAGACAAAATCCAGGATATATTGATGAAGCAATATATGCGTGGCCTCCAGGTGATGAAGTAGAACTAGGTATGGATGTGATGATTAGAACTTTACAAGGTCAAGGTCCTTTGATTCAATCTATATTAGTTGGTCCTGCTACAAAGAATTTCGATGAAATCTCAGAAATCTTAGGTGAAGATTGTGATAGAAATTCTACTGGTTGGGATAATCCTGGTATGGATAAATGGGCTCCTAAAGAATATGTAGAAGCATTCTTTGAGAATCCTAGCGATCCAACAAAATACGATCCAAAATCTCACTAATACTTTTAAATAAGTATGAGTGCAGAAAAAAATATAGAAGACAACACCTCTAATGAGGTGTTGTCTGAAAACTCAAGAACTGTTCAAGGTGATATTTACGTCCAGGATGTTCATAAATATTTTGGTGTAACAAGAGCTCTGGATGGAGTAAATTTTAATGCCAATTTTGGTGAAATTCATGCAATTGTTGGAGGGAATGGTTGTGGAAAAAGCACATTAGCAAAAGTTTTATCAGGAGTATTGCCAGTAGATAAAGGTAAAGTCTCTGTTCTTGGTCAGACTCCAACTTCGCCTGTAATGTCTAGAAATATGGGTATAGCTACCGTATTTCAAGAAGTAATGATTGCAGAAGAGTCGTCAGTTGTAGATAACTTATTCGTTGGTTCAGATGACTTCTGGTACAAAAATTTAACTCAAAGAGAAAAAGTACTAAAAGCTCAAGAAATTATGGAAGATCTTGTTGGTGAATATGTTGATCCATATACACAGGCTTTTAATTTATCACTTCCAATTAAAGCATGGATAACAATTGCAAGAGCTTTCCTAAGAGATAATACAAAAGTATTAATTCTTGATGAGTCCTCTGCAGCTCTTGATTTTGACTCAACTGAACGGTTGTTCAAAAAAATGAGAGAGTTGCGAGACAAAGGAGTTGCAATTTTTATTGTTACTCACAGAATTGCTGAACTAGTAAGAATAAGTGATAAAGCAACTGTCATGAGAGACGGCAAAGACGTTGGTGTATTAGAGAAAAAAGATCTTAATGAAAAAAATTTAATAGGTTTAATGACAGGTAGAGAAGAAACGGGAGAAAAATCTACATCAATAGCTATGCAAACAAAAACTGATAAAGTTGTTATGAGAGCAGAAAATTTAGTTGTTTGGCCAGAAAGTAAACCTGTCAATTTTGAAGTTAAAAAAGGAGAAATTGTGGGAATAACAGGTCTTGATGGAAATGGACAAGATGACTTTGTTAAAATCTTGGCTGGTGTTCAAGAGTCTCATGGAGGAACCACCGAAATTTTAGATATAAATGAAAAATTCTCAAAATATAACTCACTAGAAGAAGCAAAAAATAATGGGATATCTTTTGTTTCTGGAGATCGTAAAAAGGAAGGAATACTTCC
>CACEKT010000044.1 GCA_902560225.1 uncultured Pelagibacteraceae bacterium | reverse complement strand
ACGCAGACGCCATGTTGGCTCAAGATGATTTCGTTGGAATTTCGTTTTGGGTGATATCTATGGGAATGTTGGCAGCTACTGTCTTCTTTTTCATGGAAACAGGCAATGTAGCAGCAGGCTGGAGAACTTCAGTTATTGTTGCTGGTCTAGTAACTGGTATTGCATTCATACACTACATGTATATGAGAGAAGTATGGGTAAGTACTGGAGACTCACCAACAGTTTACAGATACATTGACTGGTTAATTACAGTGCCATTACAGATGGTTGAATTTTACTTAATTCTATCAGCTGTAGGAAAAGCAAATTCTGGAATGTTCTGGAGATTGCTAATTGGTTCAGTTGTTATGCTAGTAGGTGGATATTTAGGTGAAGCTGGATACATCAACGCTACTCTTGGCTTTATAGTCGGAATGGCAGGTTGGGTATACATTCTTTATGAAATATTCTCAGGTGAAGCTGGTAAAGCTGCAGCAAAAAGTGGAAACAAAGCTCTTGTAACTGCTTTTGGTGCAATGAGAATGATTGTTACAGTAGGTTGGGCAATTTACCCATTAGGTTACATATTTGGTTACCTAACAGGTGGTGTAGATGCTGAATCACTTAACGTTGTTTACAACTTAGCTGACTTTATTAACAAAATTGCATTTGGTCTAGTAATCTGGGCTGCTGCAACTAGTTCAAGCGGAAAAAGAGCTAAGTAGTTTTACTTAGAAAGTTTAAATTAAGGGCAGGTACATTTATGTACTTGCCCTTTTTTTTTAGCTACTTGCTCTATTTTGATAAGAGCATATATATAATGAATGCCAAAGATAACTTATAATACTCACGACAATCAAACTCATACGATCGATGTCCAAAAAGGGTTATCAGTTATGGAAGGCGCTGTTCAAAATGATATTCCTGGTATCGATGCGGATTGTGGAGGTGGAATGGCGTGTGCCACTTGTCATGTATATGTAAATGAAGAATGGTTAGACAAACTTTCAGCAAAAGAGGATGGTGAAGAAGATATGTTAGATATGGCATTTGAGCCAAAAACTAATAGTAGGTTAAGTTGTCAGTTAATTGTATCGGACGAATTAGATGGATTGATAGTAAATATTCCATCAAAACAATGTTAAATGAATAAAACAGATGTATTAATTATCGGAGCAGGACCTACAGGATTATTCTGCGCTCATCAACTTGGAATAATAGGATTAAACTGTGAGATTGTAGATAATCTCGACAAAGCAGGAGGTCAATGTATCGAGCTTTATCCTGATAAGCCAATTTATGATATCCCAGCAATACCTGAGTGTACTGGGGAAGAGCTAACAACTAATCTTTTAAAACAGATTAAACCTTTTAATGTTAAATTTCATTTAAATGAAAGAGTTGAAGAAATTAATAAAGTTGAAAATCGATGGCATGTTAAAACAAGTGGTAAAATAGAATTTGATGTATCAAGTATAGTTATTGCAGGTGGAGTAGGTTCTTTTGAGCCAAGAAAATTTTCAGTAAAAGAATGTGAGAAATATGAAGGAACTTCATTACTTTATTCAATAAAAGACAAAACTATATTCAAAGATAAAACTATTTCAATTTTTGGTGGAGGAGATTCAGCTCTTGATTGGGCTATAGAGCTTTCAAATACTAGTAAAGTAAACTTAATTCATAGAAGAGATGGCTTTAGTGGCGCAGAATCTAGCGTTCAAAAGGTAAAAGATTTGAATAATAAAGGAAAAATTAATTTATTCACAAAATATCAAATGGACTCATTGTCAGGCAGCAAAAATATTGAATCCGTTAAAATTAAAAGTGACGATGGTGAAATAAAAGAAATTAAAACTGATTTTGTACTTGGTTTTTTTGGTTTGATTATGCAACTTGGTCCTATTTTAGATTGGGGATTAAATATAAATAAAAAAACAATTGAAGTTAATACAGAAAACTTTGAGACCAATATAAATGGAATTTTTGCAATTGGTGATATTTGCTCTTATCCAGGTAAATTAAAATTAATTCTTTCAGGTTTTCACGAAGGCGCACTAGCTGCAAGAGGATGCTTTAAATATGCTAAACCAGATGAAAAGTTAAGATTTGAATTTACTACTACCTCTAAAGCTGCACAAGAAAGACTTGGAATAAAAAAATGATAGAACTATTTGCAGCCAATACTCCTAACGGATGGAAAATAAGTATTATGCTAGAGGAGATTGGTTATGAATACAAAACAACTCCGGTTGATATAAAAAATGATGAACAGTTCAAGGCGGAATTTATAAAAATAAGTCCATTTAGTAAAATTCCGGTTATCATTGATCACGATAACAACAAAGAAAGTGTCTTTGAGTCTGGGGCGATCCTAA
>CACEKT010000043.1 GCA_902560225.1 uncultured Pelagibacteraceae bacterium | reverse complement strand
AAATTATCCATGAGTAATACATATCAAATATACTTAATATCTGACTCTACCGGTGAAACTTTAGATAGGATTTTTTTAGCTTTAAAAGCACAGTTTAAAAATATTGAGTATAAAATAAACTCATACTCTTTTACTCGAACAGAAAATCAAATTCTTCAAATTTTAGATGACGCTAAGAAAAATAAAAACTCAGTTATTTTATATACAATTGTTGATAATAATTTAGCCAAATATTTAGCCGCTGAAAGTGACAAAAAGTTTATTCCTTGTTTTAGTGTTTTGGGTAACTTAATCTTAAATTTCTCGAAGATACTTAATCAAAGAGCATCACACGAGCCTAGCGGGCAACACGTTCTTAATGAAGAATATTACGAAAGAATAGAGGCCATCCAATTTACAATGAATCATGATGATGGAAATTTATTAAATGATATTGATAAGTCTGATATTATTTTAGTTGGTGTTAGCAGAACAAGCAAAACACCAACATCTATTTATTTAGCAAATAAAGGATTAAAAACTTCAAATATACCTTTAGTAAATGAAAATTCGTTACCACAAAAATTAAGAGAAAATCCACAACAAATATGTGTGGTTGGTTTACACACTGATCCTGAAAGACTAGCAGATCTCAGGAAAAATAGAATGAATTCGTTAAAAGAAACACAAAATAAAAATTATACAAATATTGAAAATATAAAAAAAGAAGTTAACGCAGCAAAAAAAACTTTCCAAAAATATAAATGGCCATCAATCGATGTCACGCGAAAATCTGTTGAAGAAACCGCTGCTTCAATAATTAAAATTCACGACATATTTCTAAACAATGCTAAATAAAATTATTCTTGCGTCAAAAAGTAAAGTTAGAAAAGAAATTTTAGACAAAAACGATATTCCTAGTCAAGTTGAACCATCAAATGTAGATGAAGACAATATCAAAGAGAGTTTAATAAAAGAAAAAGCTTCTCCAGAAATTATTTCTAAAAGTTTAGCCGAGCTTAAGGCGAACAAGGTAAGCCTAAAACTGCCTGAAGACATGGTTTTGGGAGCAGATAGTGTAATAGACCTAGGGGGAGAGCTAATATCAAAGCCTAAAAACAGGGAAGAAGCTCTGCTTATTTTAAAAAAATTGAATGGAAAAAAACACAATCTTGTGAGCTCAGTTTGTATTTCTAAAAATGGTTCTATGGTTTGGAATTACACAGATAAAGCAACTCTTAAAATGAAAAGTTTTTCTGAAAACGATTTGAAGATATATTTAGCCAAAATAAGTGATGAGGCATTGTATGCTTATAATGTTTATCAAATTGAGGGAGAAGGCAGAAATTTATTTATGGATATAGAGGGAGATGAAGATACTATCATGGGCTTACCTGTTAAAAAAATAAAAGAATATTTAAATAATTATAAATAGAATGAAGAAATATTTAGTTATTGGAAATCCAATTGAACATTCTTTGTCACCCAAATTACATAATTACTGGATCAAAACTAATAATATTGACGCAATCTATGACAAGGAAAAATTAAATTATGAAGAATTAGAAAGTATAATTTCTAAAGTTAAAAAAAATGAAATACACGGAATTAATGTAACCGTTCCTTTTAAAAATAAGATTATTCCTTATATGGACCAGCTAAGCCCAGAGGCAGAAAAAACCAAATCAGTTAACACAATTTATGCCAATAACAACCAAGTAATAGGTCACAACACAGATATAGCAGGTTTTGAATTAAGCCTAAAAAAATTAAAATATGATGTTTCTGGTAAAAAAATTTTAATATTAGGTGCGGGTGGAGTAGTCCCCTCAATAATTTTTGCTTTGAATAGAATGAATGTATCTAAAATTACTGTCACAAATAGGACTAAAGAAAAAGCAGAAAAACTAAAAGACCTATTCAAAGAATTAATTTTAGCTGATTGGGGAAATGTTTCTGATTTTGATATGATAATCAATGCAACAAGTGTTGGTTTAAATACAAATGAAAAAATAGATTTAGACCTATCTAAAGTAGGGCAAAATAAAATTTTTTATGACGTAATTTATAATCCGCATGAAACAAATTTTTTAAAAATGGGCAAGGAACTAGGTAACAGAGCAGAAAATGGAAAGTTTATGTTTATTTATCAAGCGCATCAAGCATTTACCATTTGGCATAAATTAATGCCTGAAATTAATGATGAAGTTATTAATATTGTAACAAATGATTAGAATTGGATTAGTTGGAGATATAGGGTCAGGCAAAAGTTATATAGCAAATAATTTTGGTTATCCTGTTTTTAATGCAGATCTTGAAGTGGGTAAATTATATAAAAAAAATAGAAAAATTTTTATTAAGTTAAATAAAGTTTTGCCCAAGTATTTTAATTCATTTCCAGTAGATAAAAAAGATGTTTTGAAAGCAATATTGGCCAATGAAACTAATTTAAA
>CACEKT010000042.1 GCA_902560225.1 uncultured Pelagibacteraceae bacterium | reverse complement strand
ATGGATTGGTAAAATCATTAAAATTAATAATGTTTCTTTTAAAGTTGAAAAAAATATTCCAAGATGTGTAGCTATTAATTTAAAACCAAAAACTGATGATAATTCATTAAATTTACTTCATTCTTTAAAAAAAACATATAATCATTTTGATATGGGTATTTATTTAACAGCACTAGATGATGGCAGTATAAGTCTTGGAAATTCAATAAATTTATAACAAAGATTCAATTACAAGTTGATCTCTATTCTAAGTAATTTGCATGGATTAAAGATTCTTGTTAACTTATTTTATATTATTAAACAATTAGAGGAGAGATAATGAAAAAATTAATTAAGTCAATTTCAGTTTTTCTTGTTATCCTTTTTAGTATTTCTTCAGTTAATGCAGCAACATTAACTGATAGACTAAAAGATGGTCACAAGTTAAGACTTGGTTTTGGAACTGCAGTGCCATGGGCTTACGCTGGAGATAATGGTGAAGCCTTAGGTTTTGTTAATATGATTGCATTAACAGTTCTTGAGGAAATGGGAATTACCGAGCATGAAACAAAAGTATTTGAATGGTCAGGATTAATTCCAGGAATTAATGCTAACAGATCAGATATGATTACAGGGGGTATGTATATTTTAAAAAGTAGATGTGCAAACATCAATTTTTCAGACCCAATAGGTGTTTTTGGTGATGCAATGTTAGTACCTAAAGGTAACCCAAAAAATATTAACAACTATGCAGATGTAATTAGCACAGGTGCAAAACTTGTAACTGGTGCTGGTTTTAATACTGTTGAGGCTGCTAAAAAATTTGGTGTTCCAGACAGTCAAATGTTATTAGTTGAAGGTGAAGTTGGAATTCTTGCTGCGATGAAAGCAGGTAGAGCGGATGTTGCTGTTCAAACTTTCTTTGGTGCAAAAGAGCATGAAGAAAAAACAAATGGTGCATTTGAAGTAACTGATCCAAAGCTAATGCCTATGGAAACAGTAAACGTTGTTGGAATTGGTTTTAGAAAAACAGATACTGAATTTAGAGATAACTTTAATGCAGCACTAGCAAGAGTTATGGCAAACCCAGACAAAATGTTAGAAAGAGCTGGTAAGTATGGTTATGATAAAGCTCAATTACCTCCCCCTGAAATGACTACAGAGTGGGCTTGTTCTACTAAATAAGGGTATTAAATTTAAATTTAATCAGGCGACTAAATTTTGTCGCCTGATTTTTTTTTAATAACTAGGATTTTATAGTGAGCTATTTTGCATTTTTATCTGAACACGGCCCAACAATGTTGTTTGGAACTGTTACTACAATTAAAGTATTAATTTGTTCAACTATTCTTTATGTAATTATTTCTTTAATTTTTGGATTAATGCGATTATCAAAAAATCCAATTATTCAAGGAACGGCAACAGCGTATATAGAATTTTTTAGAGGAACTTCATTATTAGTTCAATTATTTTGGTTTTATTATGTATTACCTTTTTTTGGAATAACACTGGAAGCTTTTACTGCAGGAGTTGTTGCGATAGGTATGAACTTTGGAGCTTATGGGGCAGAAATAGTAAGAGGAGGTGTTTTAGCTGTTCCTAAAGGTCAATGGGAAGGTGCCTTTGCACTTAATTTTACTCCAGCAAAAAGAATGAGAAAAATTATAATCCCTCAAATATTTCCAATTATTTTACCACCTGCCGCTAATCTTACGGTAGAACTTTTAAAAGCAACAGCATTAGTCGCTTTAGTTACAGTAGTCGATTTAACTTTTGAGGCAAAACAAATTAATTCAATTACCTGGCTTTCTGCTCAGTGTTTTGGAACTGCTCTTTTAATTTATTATATTATTTCAAGATTTTTTCTTGTTCCTTTTCTACGATGGTTAGAAGTTTTAGCTGCGAGAAAAGTAGGAAAGGAGAAAATTTAATATGAATGCAGAATGGAGATGGGATTTTGCAATTGAGATATTGCCACAGATGTTGTGGGCGACCTTAAATACAATATTAGCAGCTGGAATTGGTTATGCTATTGCTGCAGTAGTAGGTTTGCTATTTTTATTAGGTCAAAGAACTCCAATCAAAATAGTAAATATGGTTAATAGAGAAATAGTTGAATTTATTAGATCAACACCACTTCTAATTCAGTTATTTTTCGTCTATTTTGTACTTCCCCAATTTGGTATTACTTTATCAGCTTGGGTTTGTGGAATGATAACAATTGGCCTTCATTTTGGAACTTATTTGTCTGAAGTTTATAGAGGAGCACTGGAAGGTGTACCAAAAACTCAGTGGGAAGCATGTAGAGCTCTAAATTTTTCCTCATTTTATACGTATAGAAAAATAGTTTTACCTCAAGCATTTCCTATAGCAATACCTGGAATGGGTAATTATTTAGTAGGAATTTTTAAAGATACCCCTTTATTGTCAACAATTGGTGTTGCAGAACTGTTTCATGCAGCTACAGCAGTTGGTGGTTACCACTATCGATATTTAGAACCATATACTATAGTAGGATTAATATTTTTAACTTTATCTATTCCGGCTGC
>CACEKT010000041.1 GCA_902560225.1 uncultured Pelagibacteraceae bacterium | reverse complement strand
GCATTTTTCTCAATTGAATTTGTTTCTGCTGCAAATCCAATGACTAGCTCAGGTCTTTTAGAATTATGATTAGATATGTAGTTTAGAATATCTATATTTTTTTCTAAATTTAAATTTAAAGTTTCTTGTTTTTTTATTTTATTTTCATATTTCTTTTTAATTTTAAAGTCAGATACTGCAGCAGAAAAAATAGCTACATCTACAGGTAAACTTTCTTGAGTTGCAATTAACATTTCATCAGCTGTTTCTACTTTAATAAGTTTAATGTCATTTTGTACTTCAAGATTGGTTGGACCAGATATTAATGTGGTATCAAAACCTTCTTTTGATAAAGATTTAGCAAGTTCATATCCTTGCTTGCCACTTGATTTATTTGTAATAAAACGAACAGGATCAATATATTCATTAGTTGGTCCTGCTGTAACTAGGGCTTTAAATTTTTTATTATTTTTTTTTATTAAAAAATATTTATCTATTTCTTTAGCAATAGTTATTGGGTCTGACATTTTACCTTCACCATATTCTCCACATGCCATATCCCCAATCTCTGGTCCAATTATTTTGTATCCAAAATCTTTAATTTTTTTAATATTTATTTTAGTTGTTGGATGTTCCCACATCCTTACGTTCATTGCTGGAGATAAGTATATATCTTTATCTGAAGCCAAAACTACAGTTGATGCTAAATCATCTGTTGTACCTTGTGCCAATTTGGAAATTGTATTTGCTGTTGCAGGTGAAATTATAATTATATCAGCCCATCTTGAAAGTGATATATGATCCATTTCTGCTTCGTTTTCTACGCTAAATAAATCGCTATAAACCTTACCTTGAGAAAGAGAAGTTACTGAAAGTGGAGTGACAAATTCTTTTGCACTTGTAGTAAGTATAGTTTTTATTTCGGCTCCATTTTTTTTAAAAAGTCTTATTGTTTCAAGACTTTTATATGCAGAAATACCACCGCATATAATAAATAATATTTTTTTATTTAATAGATTTTTCATTTGCAGAATTAAAATACCAATAGTCCAAAAATTACAAGAACTAATAATCCAATAATAGATTGATTTCTAAAAGCAACCATTTCAGATTTTTTATTATTCAATGCAGTATATGAGTTTGAGTTTTGAGGTATTTGCCCACTTGCTAAATAAGTTAAAGCTTGATTTGCTTTATCCATAATCTCTGGAAATTCAGGTAATCGCTTAATTACTTCGGAGGTATTTTTTATTGTCTCGTTAAAATTATTAATAGGATCTTTTGTCTCTTTTAACCATCTTTCAAGTACTGGTTTAGATGTAGTCCATATGTTTGTATTTGGATTTAATTTTCTTGCAACACCTTCAACAACCACCATTGTTTTTTGTAGCATTAAAAGTTGAGGTTGAGTTTGCATGTTAAATTTTTCTGTAACGTCAAATAATTGTTTCAGTAATTTACCACCTGATATATCTTTTACCGCTTGTCCAAAGATAGGTTCACCAATTGATCTAAGAGCTTGAGCTAAGTCATCAATTGGAACATTTTTAGGAACTAATCCTGCTACCAAGTGAACTTCTGCTACTTTTTTATAATCTCTTTGAATAAAACCAAATAAAATTTCTGCTAAAAATCTTTTACTAATTTTATCTAATCTGCCCATTATTCCAAAATCTATAGGAGCTATTTGGCCACTATTATTAATAAAAATATTTCCTTGATGCATGTCAGCATGAAAAAAACCATCTCTCACTGCATGCCTTAAGAAATGTTGAATAATATCTTCAGCAATCTTATTAGTATCAAGATTTCGTCTCTTTAATTCTTCGGTTTCCCTTATTGAGATTCCATCAATCCAATCTAATGTCATCACATTTTCGCTTGTAAAATTCCAATAAATTTGAGGGACTATAAATCCAGCATCATTTTTTGTATTTTCAGCATATTCATTAGCTGCAGCAGCCTCAAATCTTAAGTCCATTTCTAGGTTTGTTATCTCTTTTAATAAAAAAACAACCTCAACAAGCTTTAACCTTTTGGTTTTTTTTATAAAAGTCTCAATAATAAATGCAAAAAGCATTATGGCATCAATTTCTTCGTTGAATATTTTTTTAATATCTGGTCTTAAGATTTTTATTGCTACCTCTTTAATTGTTCCATCATCATTTATCTTTGCTTTATGTACTTGAGCGATAGATGCAGCAGCTATAGGTTCACTTAAGTCTATTATAGAATTATATGTATCACCTCCCAGATCATTTTTAATAATTTCTTTTGCTTTATTTGTAGAAAATGGTGGTAAACGATCTTGTAAATTCTCTAGTTTATTAGATAGTTCCTCACCTATGATGTCAGGTCTAGTTGCTAAGAACTGCCCAAGCTTTATGAAGGTAGTGCCCATAGACTCTAAAGAAGCAGATAATCTCTCACCTTCATCTTCTTTTAAATCATTTTTTTCTTTCTTTGAAAATGAAATTGATAAAAATTTAAATAATATCACTATTGCTAAAGGTGGTTTTTTAAATTTTGAAGTAATGTTTAAAATATCAGATTTAGCTACTTTTCTTCCTAATTTAAAAAGAGTAATAAGCTTTTTTATCATTAAATTT
>CACEKT010000040.1 GCA_902560225.1 uncultured Pelagibacteraceae bacterium | reverse complement strand
ATTAGATGTATTAACAGACTTGAAGAACATCAGAAAGGCTCAATTATAGTTGATGGCACAGAATTATCAGAAGAAACAAAAAATATTGAACAAATAAGAGCCGAAGTTGGAATGGTTTTTCAACAATTTAATTTATTTCCTCATTTATCAATATTAGATAATTGTACACTTGCTCCTATTTGGGTAAAAAAAATGCCAAAAAAAGAAGCAGAAGAATTAGCACTTAACCAATTAAAGCAAGTTCAAATTGATGATCAAGCAAATAAGTATCCTGGTCAGTTATCTGGTGGTCAGCAACAGAGATGTGCAATAGCAAGAGCTCTTTGTATGGAACCAAAAATAATGCTTTTTGATGAACCAACATCTGCTCTGGATCCAGAAATGATTAAAGAAGTTTTAGATGCTATGGTAAATTTAGCTAAAGCAGGGATGACAATGATAGTAGTTACACATGAAATGGGCTTTGCAAAAGAAGTTGCCGATGAAGTAATTTTTATGGACGAAGGTATGATTATAGAGAAAGCTAATACCACAGAATTCTTTGCTAATCCAAAAAGTGATAGAACTAAGCTGTTTTTAAGTCAAATTTTATAATAATTCTAAAATACATAGCCATTTATATTCATTTTTTTTTAACCTATTATGAGTTTTTATCACTAAGTTATGCTTGACAGGTTTTTAAATTTCATAATTTTTATGAAAATTAAAAAAATTTTTTTATTGCAGTAAGTTTAATAACTTTGTTGAATATGATTTTAAAATTTAATTAAGAGGGGTCTTAATGGAAGATAATTTCAACAAACACTTAGGTAATAAACTTAAGTTAAGAAGGTTAGCTCTAGGTTTAACTCAAACTAAAGTTGCAAAAGCAATTAATGTAACATTTCAACAAATTCAAAAATATGAAAAAGGTACCAATGGAGTAAGCTCTATAAGGTTACTTCAGTTATCAAATTATTTAAAGGTACCAATTAATTATTTTTTTGAAGATTTTTCAGAATATTTAATTAATTTAGAAAAATCACAAGAGGGTCACATGAATGTAAATTATAACTTTCTAACAAAGTTATATTCAGAGCTTACTACCGATCAAAAATTAAAATTTAACAAATCATTACAGATTTCAGGAAATATAGTCTCAAAAGTAGTTTAATTTAATTTTAATTAAGACCCTTTAATTTGAAAAATATTATTTTTAAATTTATTAAACTTAAAGTAAAAAATTTTTTGGCTCCTCGGGCAGGACTCGAACCTGCGACCAATTGATTAACAGTCAACTGCTCTACCAACTGAGCTACCGAGGAATATTAAAAATCTCAACTTACTTTTTTTTAAAACTAAAACAAGATTTTTTTTGGAGGCAACGCCCGGAATCGAACCGGGATACAAGGATTTGCAATCCTCTGCGTAACCATTCCGCCACGTTGCCATCTTGTTTTGACTAATAGCTTCAGAAGCCTTTTTATATTAATTTTTTATCATTAGTCTATTAAATAACGATCTAAATTGATTATTGTTAATTTAGATTATTAAATTATAAACTTTAACATACATGAGTACTGATAAATATATACATTCAGATGTAGAGGATAAAATTTATTCCTATTGGGAAAAAAATGGTCTTTTTAAACCTAAAGAAAATTCTAAAAAATTTTCTATAGTAATACCTCCACCAAATGTAACTGGTAGTCTTCATATGGGTCATGCTCTTAATAATTCTATCCAAGACTTATTAGTAAGATACCATCGAATGAATAATTATGAAACTTTATGGCAACCTGGCACTGATCATGCTGGTATTGCAACCCAAGCACTTGTTGAGAAAAAACTTGCTTCAGAAAATATTGATAAAAATGAAATTGGTAGAGAAAAATTTATTGAAAAAGTTTGGGAATGGAAAGAACAGTATGGTGACATAATTATTAACCAGTTAAAAAAATTAGGATGTTCTTGTGACTGGTCAAGAAATGCATTCACAATGGATGAAAATTTATCTAAATCAGTAATAAAAGTCTTTGTAGATCTTTATAATAAAAAATTAATATATAAGGATAAAAAATTAGTAAATTGGGACACTGTTTTAAAAACAGCAATCTCAGATCTTGAAGTTGATCAAAGAGAAGTTAATTCAAAAATTTATTATATTAGATATCCAATTGATGGAACTGATGAATTTATAACTATTGCAACCACAAGACCCGAAACAATGTTAGGTGACACTGCAATAGCTGTTAACCCAAATGATGAACGATTTAAAAATTTTGCAGGTAAATCAGTTACAATTCCAATTGTTGGTAGAAAGATTAAAATTATAGAAGATGATTATGCAGATCCTGAACAAGGAACAGGTGCATTAAAGATTACACCTGCGCATGATTTTAATGATTACAATGTAGGTCAAAGAAATAAATTAGAAATAATTAATATATTTACAGAAGCTGGTAAAATTAACGAAAATGCACCTAAAGAATATATTGGACTTGATAGATTTGAAGCTAGAAAAAAGATTTTAAAAGATCTTAAAGATAAAGAATTTTTTGTAAAAGAAGAAAATATTAAAAATAAAGTTCCTTATGGTGATCGATCTAATTCAAT
>CACEKT010000039.1 GCA_902560225.1 uncultured Pelagibacteraceae bacterium | reverse complement strand
GAGTTATTTTTTTCATAAATTGTTACCTGATAATTATGATTTTCATCAAATAAGTTTGCAACAAATAGACCTGAAATACCCGCTCCTATTATTGCAATTTTTTTCATTTTTGGTTTTCCAAATAATTAATAATTTTTTTTGTAAATGTAGGTAAAGTATAGTTTTTTATTTTTTTAGGATCAATCCAATAAGAAAAAGGGATTGATTTACTCATCTTATCATTTTTAATTTTAATATTCATATTTATATTTGACATCTTAAAATTTAAATTTTTGTTAAAGTTTTTAGGTCTAATCAATTCTTGCATAGGAAAAATATTGAAATTTTTTAGAAAATTGAAATTTCTATTTTTGACTAATAAATATTTATTATTTTTTTTATAAACTTTGAGTAAAAAGTATTGATCTTTAATATCTTTTTTAATTTTGTTTAATACAAAATCTTTTTTAGCATGAGATTTACAGTTTTTTGAGATTGGACATTTTTCACAAAAAGGATTGTTTGGTTTACAGATTAGTGCACCTAATTCCATTACCGCCTGAGCATAATCACTGGATCTACTTGAGGTTCCTAAAACTTTTTTGCATTTAATTAAATTATCTTTTTGTATTTGATTTTCTTTCTTTAAGTATAGATATCTTTTTAAAACTCTTTCCACATTTCCATCTAATGGAATAAAAGGTTTGTTGAATGCAATAGCTAATATTGCGCTTGCAGTATAGTCTCCAATACCAGGTAGTGATTTTAAATCTAAAAAATTATTAGGTAATTTTTTATTAAAATCTTTAATCACAACTTGAGCAGCTTTTTTTAAATTTCTAACTCTTGAATAGTAACCAAGACCTTCCCAAAGCTTGATGAGTTTTCGATTTTCATAGCTGGCTAAAGTTTCTAGATCTGGAATATTTTTAATAAACTTATTAAAGTAGGGTATCACTGTTACAACTTGAGTTTGCTGAAGCATAAACTCACTAACTAAGGTGTAATATTGCTTTTTTTTTGAAGAAGTTTTTTTTCTCCAAGGTAATGATCTTTTGTTAATATCATACCAATTTAGAATTTTATTTGTTATTATCTGATCTTTCATATGCAATTTAAAAATAATACTAAGCGGGGTAATGTCACCATTCAAGGTTTAAGATCTTTTAAGGACACTTTACCGAAAAATGTAAAAAAAATCATTAATAAGAAGGGTCATATTTATTCTGAAACTCTTAATAACTGGAGATATATTGTTGGAGATGAACTATTTAAAGTTTGTTATCCAAAGAAATTCAAGAATTCTAATATATTTGGAGTTAGCACTCTCATGGTAATGGTTAAAAGAGGTCATGAGGTTGATATGGAATACTCGAAAAAAGATATTTTGCATAAAATGAATAGTTTTTTTGGTTATTCAGTCGTAGAAAAACTCAAATTCATTAGCTTTGATGATGAGCAGAAAATATTTTTAAAAAAAGGACTGTCTAAGGAAAATGTGGCAATTAATAAATATAAAAATAAAATTAATGATGTTAAGAATGATAAAATTAAGAAATCACTCATTGAACTAACCAAGGTATTTAAAGAAAAATGAAAAAAATTCTAATTATTATAACAATTTTTTTTAGCACTATTTCAACTATTAGTGCAGAGGAAATTAAAAGAATTTTTATTGGCAATAAAGATGCTAAGATTACAATTATTGCTTTTGAATCTTTGACTTGCAGTCACTGTGCAAATTTTCATAAAGATGTATTTCCAGAGCTTAAAAAAGAGTTTCTTGATACTGGATTGGCTAAAATTGAATTTAGACATTTTCCTTTAGATATAGCAGCATTCAATGCCTCGAAGGTTTCACAATGTAATAATGATGGTGATTCGAATATTTTAAATAGCTTATTTGCAAACCAACAAAAATGGGTCAAAGGTAATTCAATAGAAGAAGCCAATAAAAATCTTCAAAAATTTTTAGTTAGTGAGGGCTATAATATTGATTTTGAAAAGTGTATAAATGATAAAGAAATCGAGGATTTTGTTTTAAATGATCGAATCGATGGAGTTAAAAAATTCAAAGTAAATGCTACTCCTACGATAATAATCAATAATAAAAAGTTTGAAAAAACTCTTAATTATAAAAATTTAAAAAAAGCACTAGAAAAACTGATATAAGTTAGTGCATGGAGTTTAAAAAAATCCAATTAAATGGATTTAAATCATTTGCTGAAAAAACAAATTTTTTAATCGAGAATGGTTTAACTGGAATTGTAGGCCCTAACGGTTGTGGAAAATCAAATATTGTAGAGTCGTTGAGATGGGTAATGGGAGAAACCTCAGCAAAAAGTATGCGTGGATCAGGAATGGAAGATGTTATTTTTTCAGGAACATCCAATAAAGCTTCTAAGAATATTGCAGAAGTTTCAATAGATGTTGAAAATAAAAATAACGAAGGTCCAATTCAATATCGAGAGATAGGTCAGATTAATATTAGAAGAAAAATAGAGAAAGATAAGGGATCTAAGTTTTATATTAATGACAAAGAAGTAAGAGCTAGAGACGCTCAAATGTTTTTTGCAGACCTGTCAACTGGTGCACACTCTCCATCAATGATAAGTCAAGGCAGAATTGGTGCCTTGGTCACAGCAAAACCAACTGATCGAAGAGCAATTTTAGAGGAGGCAGCTGGAATTTCTGGTTTACATGTTAGAAGGCATGAGGCAGAGTTAAGATTAGGTGCTGCAGAAAATAATTTAAAAAGAGCTGACGAACTTAGAAGACAACAAGAAAAACAGCTAGCTAATCTTCAAAAACAAGCCGAAGAAGCAACAAAATATAAATTAA
>CACEKT010000038.1 GCA_902560225.1 uncultured Pelagibacteraceae bacterium | reverse complement strand
AGATTTAAGATTGTAAAAGATAGTATTGAAGATAATCAGACTGTTAAAAATGAATTGCTTATAAAATTAAAAAATCAAATAAATTCAATCGAAAATTGTAATTTAAAAGATAATTCTCAAAATTTAATTCTTGGTGATGGAAATATAAATAGTCCAGTTATGTTAATCGGTGAAGCACCAGGATTAGATGAAGATAGAACCGGAACAACATTTAATGGTGAAATAGGTGAATTGTTAAATAAAATGCTGATAGCAATAAAAATAAGTAGGAAGAATATATATTGTAGTTATGCAGTAAATTTTAGGCCACCTGAAGATCGAAAACCTACATCTCAAGAAATAAAAAGATATTCTTTTTTTTTAAAAAATCATATTTCAATCATAAATCCCAAAATTATAATTTTAATGGGTAGTACAGCAATGGAGTGTTTAACGGGTATTAATAGCAAAATATCTTCACAAAGAGGGAGTTGGAAAGAAATAATATTAAATAATCAAACTTATCCTTTAATTATAACATTTAATCCATCGTACTTAATTAGATTTCCAGAAAATAAAAAGTATTCATGGTTAGATTTAAAAGAAATTAGAAAAAAAATAGACGAATTAAAAATTATTATATAAAATTTATAAATGATTGAATGGCATAAAAAATATATAGAATATTGGAAAAAAGCACTCAATGTTTCTAATTATGGAATTGCTTGGATATCATTTGTCAAAGGATTATTAATCGGTTTAATAATTTATCATTTCTTAATAAGATAATTTAATGAATAAAATCTTAGCTGGAGTAGATGAAGTAGGAAGAGGTAGTTTAATTGGTCCTGTTTACGCAGCAGCAGTAATTTTAGATAAATCAATTAATAAAAAAATTCTGAAAGACTCAAAAAGTTTAAATATAAAAAAGAGAGAATTATTATATGATTATATTAAAAAAAATTCTATTTGGGCGATTGGTAAAGCATCTGTGCAAGAGATAGAAAAAATTAATATCTTACAAGCAAGTTTACTAGCAATGAGAAGAGCTATTAAAAAACTTAAAAAAAAACCATCACATGTTTTGATTGATGGCAATAAAGTCCCAAAATTAAAAAATTACAATTTAAAATCTATAGTTAAAGGTGATGAAAAGATTCCTGCAATCTCTGCTGCTTCTATCATCGCTAAAGTTTCGAGAGATCAATTCATAACAAAATTATCATTTAAAAATAAAGGATATTATTGGGAAAAAAATTTTGGCTATGCAACAAAACAACATTTAGAGGCTATAAAAAAACTTGGAGCAACTAAACACCATCGGAAAACCTTTTATCCAATATCAAAAATTCAAATGCACAATATCTAGTTGCTCAAAAATCACTAAGCACAAATAGAATCTAATTAATTCAATCTCAGGTTGACCATAGAATCCTTTTGGAGTCTAATTATTTTTTAAAAAATGAAATCTGAATTTAAAAATAAAATTATTAATGGCAATAGCCTGGAGGAGCTTAAAAAGATCGCTGGTGAAACATTTGATTTAGTTTTTGCTGATCCTCCTTACAATTTACAGTTAAAAAGTGAATTAACTAGACCCGATAGATCTAAAGTAAGCGCTGTAAATGATAAATGGGATCAATTTGATAATTTTAAAAAATATGATGAATTTACTTATCAGTGGTTATCAGAGTGTAAAAGAATTTTAAAAAAAGATGGTACTATCTGGGTTATTGGTAGTTATCATAATATTTTTAGATTAGGAACTGCAATTCAGAACTTGGGTTTCTGGATTTTAAATGATGTTATTTGGAATAAAAATAATCCAATGCCTAATTTTAGAGGAACGCGATTCACGAATGCTCATGAAACCTTAATTTGGGCTTCAAAGAGTGAAAAATCAAAATATACTTTTAACTATCAATCGCTGAAATGTTTAAATGATGATTTACAAATGAGGTCCAACTGGAATTTGCCAATTTGTAGTGGATCTGAAAGACTTAAAAAAAATGGTAAAAAAGTTCACTCAACTCAAAAGCCAGAGTCTCTTCTTCATAGAGTTTTGCTAGCATCGTCTAATAAAGGTGATATGATTTTAGATCCATTTTTAGGATCAGGAACTACAGCAACAGTTGCAAAGAAATTAGGTAGAAATTACTTTGGTATAGAGAAAGAAAAAAGTTATTTTAAAGCAGCAGAACAAAGGTTAAAAAATACAAAGCCAATAAAGGATGAATTACTTGATACGCTTAAGAATAATAGATCAAAACCACGAATTCCATTTGGCTCTTTAGTGGAACTTGGAATAATCAAGCCAGGTACTAATATTTTTGACAATAAGAAAAAAATCTCTGCAAGAATAATGGCTGATGGTAGCATTAAGCATGAACAAACTGAAGGATCTATTCATAAAGTTGCAGCAACAATTCTAGGTGCTGAAAGTTGTAATGGTTGGACTTATTGGCATTGTGATATTAATGGAAGAACACATCCTATTGACTACTTGAGACAAAGATTAATTGCTAAAAATTAATTTTTATAAATTTTACCCAAATAATTTGCTAGAAAAAATTTATTTTTTGTTAAAAATTTTAAAATAATATTTCTAAAAAAGATAATTATTGGATTTGATAAATGAAAAGCAAAATGATTAATCTTTGATCTATTATTTATCATTCTAACTTTTACAAGCCTGTTGTTATAAAAATCATTCTTATTATTTACAATATCATTAAATAATTCATAACCACTCTCAATAGATTGGGAAGCACCTTGCGCAAATGAAGGTGGAAAGGCAAAAAAAGCATCCCCGATTAAAGAGATATTGTTGCCTGGTTTAAGGTAGCCTTTGCTAACGAAAACTGGAAAACATTTGATGTCGTTAAGATTATCCAAAATATTTGTAGAAATTTTATTTTTTAATTTATCTTTAATCCCTTGAATAAAACCTTCCTCTTTAAAAAGCCCATAATTATCAAGCTCGTTTGCTGTTAATTTATATTTTAAAACTCCAATAAAATTGGAAACTTCATTATCGTTATTTATTGGATAAATCACATAATGAAAATTGCTACCCATAAATAAAGAAATATTTTTTTCATTTAAATTATTAAGGTCTTTTCCCAAGATACTGCCCCTAATAGCAATTGAATTATTATAGACAGGCTTTATTTCATTATTAGAAATAAGAGACTTACCTTTGGAAAATACGCCATCAGAAATAATTAAATGATCACAAATTTCTTTAATACCTTCATTAAAAGTTAAAATTATTTGATTATTATTTTTTTCGATTTTTTTAATACCATGCTCATACTTAATTATATTGTCTTTTAATCTATCTTTTAAAAATTTGACTAATTTAGACCTTTTTAGAGTTGTGTAC
>CACEKT010000037.1 GCA_902560225.1 uncultured Pelagibacteraceae bacterium | reverse complement strand
AAAATAATCCCGATATTACAATAGCAAAATTAGATCTAGCACAATCTGAAAAAGATTTAGCTATTTCAGAGTCAGATTTAAAACCAACAGCATCTGTTTCTTTAGAAAGATCTTATTCAGATGATCTTAGCTCAACGGTTGATCAAAGAGAAAAAGATACATTAAAAGCAACTGTTAGTTGGCCTTTTTATTCTGGTGGAAAAAAAAAATTTACTATTAATAAAAATTCGAATTTAACTAATAGAAAAAGATTATTATTAGATGATGTAGTTAGAACCAATGAAACCAATGTAGCTACTTCATGGTCAAGTTTAGAGTCTTCTAAAAGTTTTTTGAATTCTGTAAAAATTCAAGTAAGAGCTGCAAAAATTGCTAACGAAGGAATTGCTGCTGAATATGAAAGAGGATCAAGAACAACCCTAGACGTCATTCAGTCTAATTCTTTATTACTTTCAGCTCAAATATCTCTAGCAAATTCTGAGAGAGAATATCTTTTAGCTCAATATAATTTGTTAAAAGCAGTAGGACTTTTAAATAGCCAATATCTAAAACTTAAGTAATTATTTGTGTTTTTTGATCAAAAAATAAATATATTGCCAAAGAGAACAAAATGTGTACATTTAAAGTATGATTCGAGAGTTTAAAAAATTAAAAAAAAAGGCAAAAAATGACGAAAAATAACCTAAAAGTAGTTAAATCTACTAAAGATCAAGAAGCAGATATTAAAGAAAAGAATAAAGCACTAGATGCGGCAATAGCTCAAATCACAGATAATTTTGGAAAAGGTTCAGTAATGAAACTTGGCCAAAGAAGAGCAATGGATATAGAGTCAGTATCTACAGGATCTTTAAGTCTTGATTTAGCATTGGGAATAGGTGGATTACCAAAAGGACGGATTGTTGAAGTTTATGGACCAGAATCTTCAGGAAAAACAACATTAGCATTACAAGTTGTTGCTGAAGCTCAAAAAGCAGGTGGAATTTGTGCATTTGTTGATGCAGAACACGCACTAGATCCAGTTTATGCAAAAAAATTAGGTGTTAATACAGAAGAACTTTTAATTTCTCAGCCAGATGCTGGTGAGCAAGCGTTAGAAATAGCTGATACTCTTGTAAAATCAGGATCTATTTCGGTTATTGTAATTGATTCAGTTGCAGCCTTAACTCCAAAAGCTGAAATAGAAGGTGAAATGGGAGATCATCATGTAGGTCTTCAATCAAGATTAATGAGTCAGGCTCTAAGAAAGCTAACAAGCTCTATTTCAAATACAAATACAATGATGATTTTCATTAATCAAATTAGAATGAAAATTGGAGTTATGTTTGGAAGTCCTGAAACAACATCAGGTGGAAATGCATTAAAATTTTACTCATCAGTTAGAATGGATATTAGAAGAATTGGTGCAATTAAAGATAAAGATGAAATAATTGGAAACTCTACAAGAGTTAAGGTAGTTAAGAACAAAGTAGCACCACCATTCAAAGTTGTTGAATTCGACTTGATGTACGGAAAAGGAATTAGCAAAATGGGTGAACTTGTAGATCTTGGCTCTAAAGCAGATATTATTGAAAAATCAGGAGCATGGTATGCGTATAAAGGTGAAAAAATAGGTCAGGGTAGAGAAAATGCCAAAACTTATCTGGCACAAAATCCTAAAGTTGCTGCTGAAATTGAATTAGCCATTAGAGAAAAAGCTGGTGTAATTCAAAAAAAGATTGAAGGAAATCCTCTTGATCCTGAAAAAGCTGCAAAAGATCAAATAGAAGATCCAAAAGCAGAAAAGAAAGAGGAAATAGTTCCTACTAAAAAGAATTAATTAATAAGTCATCTTTAATTATTAAAAGGCGCTTAATTTAAGCGCCTTTTTTCCCTTACTGTTATCTAGACATAGAATAAAAAAGCTGTATTTTAAAAATATGGCAGACAAATCGTTAAATGAAATAAGAAGTACTTTCTTAAAATATTTTGAAAAAAATGATCATAAGATAGTTGAGTCTAGTAATTTAGTACCAAATAATGATCCAACGTTAATGTTTGCTAATTCTGGGATGGTTCAGTTCAAAAATGTATTCACAGGTTTAGAAAAAAGAGATTATGTGAGAGCGACCACTTCTCAAAAATGTGTTCGAGCAGGAGGGAAACATAATGACCTTGAAAATGTTGGATATACACCTCGTCACCATACTTTCTTTGAGATGCTAGGAAATTTTTCTTTTGGGGATTATTTTAAAGAACAAGCAATTCATTATGCTTGGGATTTAATTACTAAAGATTTCGGAATAGATAAAAACAGACTTTATGTGACGGTATTTCATGAAGATGATGAAGCCTTCAATTTTTGGAAGAAAATAGCGGGTTTTAGTCATGACAGAATTATAAGGATAGCAACCTCAGATAATTTTTGGTCAATGGGAGAGACAGGTCCATGTGGTCCTTGTTCTGAAATTTTCTATGATCATGGTGATCATTTACCAGGAGGTTTACCTGGCTCTGAAGATGAGGATGGAGATAGATTTATAGAAATTTGGAACTTAGTCTTTATGCAGTTTGAACAAGTTAGTAAAGAAAAAAGAATAGATCTTCCAAAACCATCAGTTGATACTGGTATGGGTTTAGAGAGAATAGCTGCTTTATTGCAAGGTTCTCATGATAACTATGAAACAGATCATTTTAAAAAAATAATTAGTTCAGCATCCGAAATTGTAAAAGTTAAATCAGATAAATCTAATCTTGCAAGCTTTAGAGTAATTGCTGATCATTTAAGAGCAAGCTCTTTTTTAATTGCAGAAGGTGTTTTACCTTCAAATGAAGGAAGAGGATATGTGCTTAGAAGAATTATGAGAAGGGGAATGAGACACTCTCACTTATTAGGATCTAAGGAACCAGTTTTTTATAATTTATTTGATACTCTTAAAAATGAAATGTCAGGAAATTATCCTGAATTAGTAAGAGCGGAGTCTTTGATAAAAGAAACTTTAAGAATGGAAGAGGAAAAATTTCTAATCCTACTTGATAGGGGAATTAAAATTTTAAATGATGAAATTTCTAAGATCGATAAAGTTTTACCAGGAGAGGTAGCATTTAAATTGTATGATACATATGGATTTCCTTTAGATCTTACTGAAGATATTTTAAGAAATAAATCAATGTCCATTGATACAGAAAAATTTAAATCCTTAATGAAAGAAAGTAGAGAGCTTGCTAAAAAAAATTGGAAAGGTTCAGGAGATGCTGCCGTTGAAGATATTTGGTTTGGGATTAAAGATCGGTTGGAACCAACAGAATTTCTAGGTTACGAAACCAATCAAGCCGAAGGTGTTGTTTTGTCTTTATTAAAAGAAAATAAGGAAGTTGATCAATTGAAAGAAAATGATGAGGGAATGATCATAGTAAATCAAACCCCATTTTATGGGGAGTCTGGAGGTCAAGTAGGAGATACTGGTGAAATCATATCAAATGAATTTAAATTTGAGGTAATAGATGTTCAGAAAAAACTTGGGGACTTATTTGTACATTATGGAAAAGTAGTTAGTGGTTCCATAAAGCCAAAAGACAGCGTTGAAATGAAGATTAATATTGAAAGGAGAGATAATACTAGAGCCTATCACTCTGCAACTCATCTTTTACATGAGTCTTTAAGAAGGGTATTAGGAGATCATGTGACACAAAAAGGTTCTCTTGTAGAGCCTAACAGATTGAGATTTGATTTTAGTCATATGAAACCAATCCAAAATGATGAAATTGATAAGATAGAAAACTTTGTGAATAATATGGTTTCAAAAAGGTCAGATGTAAAAACTAGGTTAATGACACCTGATGAAGCTGTAGAAAATGGAGCTTTGGCTTTATTTGGTGAAAAATATGGAGATGAAGTGAGAGTGCTTTCTATGGGAGATGAGGATGGAAAATATTTTTCTACAGAATTATGTGGTGGAACCCATGTTAAAAATACTGGAGATATTGGAAAATTTAAAATAGTCAGCCAATCTTCAATAGCTGCTGGGGTAAGACGAATAGAGGCTTTAAGAGAAAAACAATTAGGGGATTACCTTAAAAATAAAG
>CACEKT010000036.1 GCA_902560225.1 uncultured Pelagibacteraceae bacterium | reverse complement strand
TTTCTTTTACCATATCATTTTTCATTTCGTCCCCAAAGTACTTAAGAATGTTCATTATTGGGGTAGGGATTGCTCCACAAAGAGCACATAAACAACCTTTTTTCATAGTTATTAGCAAATCATTTAATACTTTTAATGGTATTTTAGCTTTTTTGCTTTTTAACTGATCAAACATCTCTTTTCCTCTATATGATCCGAGTCTGCCTGGAAAACATTTTCCACACGATTCTTCAGCAGTAAATTCAAACAAATGATGAATATATTCAACCATTGGAAAATCCCTAGGAATACTAACTATACTAGCATGTCCAAGCATAAAACCCGCAGCAGTAAATTCTTGAAAGTCTAAATTTAGTTTCTCAGCTTCAGCTATAGGTACCACTCCACCCAATGGACCTCCAATTTGTAATGCCTTTATATCCTCTTTAAATCCTCCACCAATATCGTATAAAACTTTTTTCATAGGTGTTCCCATTTCTATTTCATAAACACCAGGATTATTAAAAAAACTGTCAAAACAAACTAATTTAGTGCCAGCTGATTTTTTATTTCCAATTGCAGAAAATTTTTCTGAACCATTTAAAAGTATACCAGCTGCTGCTGCAAGAGTTTCCACATTGTTAACTACTGTTGGTTTTTTATATAAGCCTTCTGTAACTGGAAATGGTGGTCTTACATCAACCTCAGCTCTTCTTCCTTCTATAGAAGCTATCAGAGCAGTTTCTTCACCACAAATGTATGCACCTTGACCAATACAAATACCTAAATCAAAAGAAAAATCTGTTCCCAAAATATTATCTCCCAACAAGCCCTCTTTTTTAAGCAAATTGATAGATGCATTTAAAGATTCAATCGATTTTGGATATTCACCCCTAATATATAAAACTCCTTCATCGCTACCAATAACATATCCACAAACAACCATTCCAAATATTACTTTTAAAGCTTGATCCTCTAATAAATATCTATCTGAGTATGCGCCCGAGTCTCCTTCGTCTGCATTACAAATAACATATTTTTTTTCTCCTTTTGCTTTACTACAAAAATCCCATTTCATTCCCGTAGGAAATCCAGCACCACCACGTCCAGTTAAATTAGATTCTAATAATGATTTTATTATTTCCTGCTTATCAACATTGATAAATTTTTTTAAATGCTCTTTAAATTTGTTTATATCTGATAGCTTATCATCCATTAAAAAACTTGTTGAGGAGAAACTCTCTGAATAAAATTTTTCTTGTTCTAAATCATTTCCACTAATTATTTCATCAATTTTATTGATATCATTACCAGCATAATTTTGACCATCATAATGAAAAGCATGATTTTCATAACAATAACCAAGACAAAACATTTCACCAACTTTATCATCACCAAGTTTTTCTTTTAATTTTTCTTTTAATGGTTCTTGTGTTCCTGCACACATACAAGCACTTCCATTACAGACAAAAGCCTTTTTTTCACGGTGTGATGGTCTTAAAAACTCATAAAATGACTCAGCGCCATGAAGAGTTGAAACTCCAAGATTATGCTTTTTTGCAATCTCTTTAATATCCTTAGGTTTTTCACTAAGGGTATTTTCTGATATCTGTTTAAATAAGTTATCTTTTAAACCTATTCTACCTGACAAATTACTTATATTTTTTGACACAAAACCCTTTTTTTTATTAATCTACAATAACTTTATTGTTATTTGTATAAACATTAAAACTATCCTTCTTTACGAAACCAATCAGGGTCATGTCAAATTTATTCGCTAAATCTATGGCTAGGCTAGTTGGCGCACCAACCCCAATCATTATACCAATATTAGTCATTAAAACCTTCTGAACTAGTTCAAAATTTAACCGACCAGAGCACGTTATAAATTGATTTTTAGGCTTAATTTGATCATTAATCATAGCGTTACCAATAAGCTTGTCTAAGGCATTATGTCGACCCACATCTTCTCTTAAACATACTAGCTCTCCTTTACTATTGAAAAGACCACTAGCATGTATTCCACCTGTTTTACTGAATTCAGATTGATTTGTTTTTAGAATATTTGGAGAATGTACGATTATATCTTTGGTTATCTTAGGTTCAGAAGAATCTGTTTTTTCTTTTTTGATAATCTCCAAAGCATCTAAAGATGATTTTCCACAAACTCCACAAGATGAATTAGTTAAAAAATCTCTTTTAATCTTAGAAATATTAATATTCTTAGAATTATTAAGAGTAGCTAAAATTTTATTCTGAATATTATATTGCCCAACTTTATCTCCATAACTTTCAATAGAGTCTATATTATTAATATTTTCTATAATTTGTTCATTAAACAAAAAACCTCTTACAAGATCTTCATCATTACCAGGTGTTCTCATAGTTATAGATAAATTTTTTTTAATCCATTTATCGTTCTCTTTAAATTTTAAAGAAATCTCTAATGGTTCTTCAATTGAAACCAAATCTTCTACATTATCAAATATATTTGATTTAAATTTAAGAACTTTATATTTAGAATTCATTTATTCATTTTAATGGATAATTTTTTTGAAGTAAAAATTTATTAACTAAAATTGCTAATAATAAAATTATTATACACCCTAAAATTATAGGATTTATTAAATATTCATATGAGGCACTTCCAATAATAACAATTATAGGATTACCACCAGCTGGCGGATGAACTACATTTAATAGAATCATGAAAAATACACCTGCTCCTACAGCTATAGCTATATTTATATAAATAGGTAAAGGAATATAATTAACAAAAATTACTCCAACTAAAGCTGTTAATAAATGTCCAAAAAAAACATTTTTAGGTTGAGCAAAAGGACTTTCTGGAAAACCAAATAATAAAACCATTGATGAACCAAATGAAGCTGCAATAAAATAGCCTAGAGTACTTTTGTATGTAAGCACTGTTAATACCCCAATAGTAAGAGCAGAAAAAAAACCAGCTATTAAAGCTTTTTGTAATAATGCTTTTGTAATTTTGATCATTTAAATTTTTAACGCTTTTAAAACTGTTTTTAAAGGTAGAAGCAAACACTCTTTTCTTGATAGGTTTTTTTTATTTAATATTTCTTTAAAATCTCTCCAATGTTTTTCTAAAGAGGTTTTAACATCATTAAACAAATTTTCTCCACTATCTATAAAAGATTTTATTTCATCTACTTTCTTTTCTTTAATTTTTCTTGATAATAAGCTTACTGACGCTTGGCAATAAACACACGAACTACATTGGTAGCCCACGTCTTTGACAACATTATTCTTTATAATTAAGCTTATTTCCATTTCATCACCACATAATGGATTTTTATTTTTTGATTTATGAGTAAAGTTTTTAATAATTTTATTATTCTCGGTATGAGAGGCTATTTCTAAAATTCTTAAGTCCATTATATTTCTTTAATTCAAGTTTTAATGTTTTATATTTTGATAAATGGATCATAACAATATTTTAGGGACTGTGCTAGCAGGCGGAAAGTCCCAAAGATTTGGAGAGGATAAATCTCAGGTAAAATTAGATGGCAAACTACTCATTGACCATATTTTGAATGAGATAATTAATGAATTTAAAGAAATTCTGATTGTTTCCAATAATCAAATAAATTTTAAACATTCAGATAAGATTTCAATGGTTAGTGATTTGAAAAAAGATCAAGGTCCTTTGGGAGGAGTTTTAAGTGCAATGAAATGGGTTAAAGAAAGCAATAAAGACTACAAATGGATTTCAACTTTTCCTGTAGATACACCTTTTTTTAAAAAAGAAATTTTACAAAATTTTTTAAGTGAAATAAATTTAGAGGAAGGTAAACTTTTTTTTATTAAATCTAATAATACTCGACATAATATATTTGGAGTTTGGTCTATTGATTTAATGGATAAATTAGAAGAAGATTTAAACAATGGCGAGAGAAAAGTAGAATTGTGGGCCAATAGTGTTGGTGTAAAAGTAATAGATATGAAATTTTTAAATGAAGATCCTTTTTTTAATATTAATTCAAAAGAGGATTTAGAAAAGGCAAGAAAAATAAAAAATGATTAGTTATCAAAATTCAAAAAGAATTTTAAAAAAAGCAGCTATTAAAATTAAAAATGAAACCATCTTAAGTATTAATTCTTTAAATAGAATTTCTTCATCAAATATTTATTCTAAATT
>CACEKT010000035.1 GCA_902560225.1 uncultured Pelagibacteraceae bacterium | reverse complement strand
TAGTGCAAACTATCTGTGGTAAAAATTCTTCAATAAATTGCTCTTCTTGAACCTTTATCAAATTTGACTTTTCAATACCATTAGCCTCATTCATTGGTGTCATTATTACTTTGGCTTTTATCACCTTTGCTCTATTTACATCTTTAACAAATGCCTCGACATAATCATCCGCGGGATTCATTACAATCTCTTCGGGTGTTCCTACTTGCACTAATTTACCAGCATTTAAAATTCCAATATGATCACCTAATCTTAAAGACTCATCTAAATCATGTGTTATGAATACAATTGTTTTTTTCAATTCTGCTTGGAGATCCATTAATTGTTTTTGCATATCACTTCTTATTAAAGGATCTAATGCTGAAAATGCTTCATCCATCAACATAATATCTGTATCTGTTGCTAAAGCTCTGGCTAAACCAACTCTTTGCTGCATTCCTCCAGATAGTTGATTTGGATATTGATTTTCAAAACCAGTTAAACCAACTGCTTCTATTTTTTCCATAGAAGTTTTGTTTCTTTCATGTTCAGATATACCTTGCATTTCAAGACCATAACCGACATTTTGAATTACAGTTTTGTGGGGGAACAGTCCAAACCTTTGAAAAACCATACTCATTTTATGTCTTCTAAAATCAATAAGTCCCTCAGGATTTAATGACATAACATTTGTTCCTTCAATTAATATTTCTCCGTCTGTTGGATCTATCAGTCTGTTTAAGTGTCTTATCAAAGTAGATTTTCCTGACCCTGATAGCCCCATACAAACAAATGTTTCTCCCTCTTCAATTTTTAAAGAAACGTCATCTAAACCAACGGTATGAGCAGTTTTTTCTAATATTTCCTCTTTAGTTGCTCCATCTTTAACCATAGGTAAGACTGACTTAGGATCCTTACCAAAAATTTTGTAGACGTTGTTTATTTCTATCTTTGACATTATTTTTTCTGTCCTCGGTGTTTTTGAATCCTTTGACCATATTGTTGAGTAACTCTGTCAAAAATAATTGCAAGAGCAACGATAGCTAAACCGTTCATCATTCCTAGTGCCAAATACTGATTTGAAATGGCTTGTAAAATTGGAACCCCTAGGCCTCTCACCCCAATCATGGAAGCTATTACAACCATAGCTAAAGCCATCATAATTGTCTGGTTAACACCTGCAAATATTGTTGGAAGTGATAATGGAATTTGAACAGATCTTAGTTTTTGCATTGGGGTTGCACCAAAAGCAATACTTGCCTCCAATGTTTCTTTGTCTACTTCTCTAATGCCTAAATTAGTTAATCTAACAACTGGTGGAAGTGCATAAATACATACAGCTAATAAACCTGGAACTTTTCCTATACCTAAAAGCATAATTATTGGAATTAAGTAAACAAAACTAGGTATTGTCTGCATCATATCTAATACAGGTAATATTGCTTTTTCAGCTCTGTTTGATTTTGACATTAATACTCCAATGGGTATCCCAACAGCAATACAAACTAATGTGGATACTGAAATAATGGCAACTGTTGCCATGCAGTTTTTCCACATCCCAAAATATCCAATAACTAAAAAGCAAACAATAGTACCTATAACTAGCTTAATGCTTCTAGATCCAATCCAAGCGAGTAAACCAAATACCCCTATGACAACTGGCCATGGACTGCTTACTAATAGTTTCTCTAACCAAATCAAAAAATATAATAGTGGGTCAAAAAAACTCTCTATGGAATCTCCATATTCTCTCGAAAAATTTTTGAAGCTAAAATCAATACCTTTTTTAAATTCTCTTAAGGCATCCCTATCCATTACTGGTATTTTATTGAAAAATTCCATATTAAATTTTTATTCTATAAAATCGAACCCGTTATTTAACGGGTTCGATTAATAATTTAGTATCTTAAAGTGATGCTTTGATTTTCTTAGCAGCTCCACTTGAAACCCATTTAGACCAAACAGCTTCTTGGGTCTTTAAGAATTCAATTGCAGCGTCAGCACCTTCGGCTTGATTGTCACCCATCCAAACTAACATACCATTCATAACTGGACCTGGATAAGTTCTTTTTTCAAGATATTTCATACCTTCTGCACCAGCAGTTTTTTTATAGTTGTCAGTTGCAACAGTGTATACTTCAGATTTTACCCATGAAGACTTTAAAGGATTAGCACATTCTTGCTCTGGTTTTGACAAACAGTTATCCCAATTATCTTTACCAGCATACTCACCCATATCTACAGCTTGCATGTTATACTTACCAATAATAGCAGTTGGCGACCAGTAGTAACCAAACCAGTTTTCACCTCTTTCGGCAGCTTTTGCTATAGAACCATCTAATCCTGCAGCAGAACCTGTCTCAACTATCATCCATCCTTTAGCTTCCATTTCCCAAGCTCTAAAATGGTTTCTGTTACTTAATTCACAGTTCCATCCTGGAGGGCAAATATGAAATCCACCTTTTGAAGGATCTTCTGGATGTGGAAATAGATCAGGTCTTTTTAAAATTGCATCTGCAGTTGTTAATTCTGGATGCTTTTCTAAGGTTGCAGGCAGCACCCACCAACCTTCTCCAAGACCAGTAATAGGGCCTTTATTAATTGAATGAAGTTTACCTTCAGCAACTGCTGCTTCTAACTCAACTTTAGCAGCATTAGCCCAAAATTCAGGTGCAATATCCGGCTCACCTTTTTCTTGCATTGATGTAAATGTAGGCATTGTTGAACCTGGAACTAGTTCAACAGAACATCCATAACCTTCTTCTAATATGATCTTATCAACTTCTGCCATAAAGTTAGCAGACGCCCAGTTCATATTAGCAATCGTAATCTTTCCACACGCTGCGTTGGCTATACTTCCAAAAGAAGTTAAACCAAAAATTACTGCAACAGATAGAAGTATTTTTTTAATTTTCATTATTATCTCCTAATTAATTAATTAATTTATGAAAACATATACATGAGTAAATTGCAAACTAGTATCAACCTAAGGTTGTAGGAAAAATGTCTTTATTCACCTAGATATTAGAAATAAATTAAATAATAAAATGGTATTTCAATAAATTCTTAATAACAAAAAGAAACTAATGGCACAAAAAGACGTTGGAAACAAAGTACCAATTTATAAGTTAAAAGAGACTGATGAGGTCATGAAATACTATGACGAATGGGGTAAGGGAAATAAGTATGATCAAGATATGGTTGATTGGAACTACACCGGTCCCAAAGAAACTTCTGATATTTTTGTAAAATATCAGAAAAATAAAGATATTAAAATCTATGATGCTGGCTGCGGAACAGGATTAGTTGGAGTTGAATTAAAAAAATACGGATTTTATAATTTCTTTGGAGCAGATCTTTCTCAGAAATTGTTAGATCTGGTTCCAAAAGAACTATATCAAAAATTAGATAAAGTTGATTTAAATAAACAAATCAAAGAAGAAGACAATTCTTTTGATGCAATAATGTGTGTTGGGACTTTTACTTTTGGTCACGTCAAACCTCCCGCGCTAGATGAGTTTATTAGAATTACTAAAAACAAAGGACTTATTTGTTTTACAATTAATGAAGGAATACACGAAGAATATGGATTTGATAAAAAAATTGATCAACTTGTAAATGACAATAAATGGAAAAAATTGGAGTTTTTTAAGTCTAATTATATTGCTAGTAAAGACGTTAATGCCTGGCTTGGATTATTCGAAGTAATTAAATAATGTCTGAAATTTACAATATAATAAAAAAAGAAAAATTAGATGTTGTTAAAAAACCTATTGAAAAAGCCCACGGTCTTCCAAATGAATGTTACACGAGTAATAAATACATAAAACTAGAAAAAAAGAAATTATTTGAAGATAAATGGGTTGTAATAGGTATAGCAAGTTCAATTCCTAATAAGGGTGATGCCAAACCGTTTGATTTATTAGGTATTCCAATAATTATTTTAAGAGATAAAAATAATAAAATTAGAGTTTTCCATAACGTATGCAGTCACAGAGGATATAAAATTTTACAAGAGAGTTGTAAAATTAAAAATCTTATCAGATGTCCTTATCATTCTTGGTCCTATGATACTATGGGAAATTTAGTGGCTACACCTCATATTGGTGGAATGAATACACATCATTCAAAAAAATTTGATAAATCAACAAGTGGGTTAAAAGAGATTAGATCTCATATTTGGCTAGATATGATCTTTATAAATATTAATGAAAACGAAATATCATTTGAAGAATATATCAAACCACTAAGCAATAGATGGGAAGAATTTTGGCCAAGTAAAGATAGAGAACTAATGGTTTATTCTAATGATTATGGATATTTTGATTTAGATGTAAAATGCA
>CACEKT010000034.1 GCA_902560225.1 uncultured Pelagibacteraceae bacterium | reverse complement strand
GCTTTTCTCTTAAATAATTAAATTGATCAGCAGACTTTCCATTCATAATTTTTATTGCTTGCTGTCTTTGAATTTCTGTTTCAGATGAAATTAAATCCGCAACACTCTCTGCTTTAAGTAAATTTATTTTTCCATTTTGAAATGCAAGTTTAGTAAACTCACCTGGTTCTGCTAGCCGGCAATTTTTAATTTTTGAAATAGAAGTGTGAAGAGCATCAATTACGGCCTTACTTCCATGCACCTGTATTTCGGCCATATCTTCACCTGTGTAGCTCTCAGGTCCAGGAAACCATAGTATTATACCTTCATCAATTAGCTCAGAAGTGTTGATTTTATTGATTTTTCTTAAAGTTGCTACTCTCGGTTTTGGCACATCTTTTCCTGTGAGCAATTCAATTGCCTTAGAGGTATCTTGTCCTGAGATTCTTATTACAGCTATACCAGATATCCCAGGTCCACTAGATAAAGCGTAAATTGTCATTTAAAGATTATAGCTTCAAATTAAGGTTTCTGTAAAACTTTAATTGTAATGAAAAAGTTATTAAGCTGGTTTATTCATCGAGTTAAAAAACTCGGCATTATTTTTTGTGTCTTTTAATTTTGAGTTAATAAATTCAATTGCATCCATTGTTCCCATTGGAGCAATAATTCTCCTTAAGACATTCATTTTTTGAAGATCATTTTTATCAAACAACAATTCTTCTCTTCTTGTTCCAGACTTTGTTATATCTATCGCCGGATAAATTCTTTTGTCTGCAATTTTTCTATCAAGGACCGTTTCGCTATTTCCTGTCCCTTTAAATTCCTCAAAAATTACTTCGTCCATTCTGCTACCAGTATCAATAAGAGCAGTTGAGATGATTGTTAAAGACCCACCTTCTTCAATATTTCTAGCCGCACCAAAAAATCTTTTTGGTCTTTGAAGTGCATTTGCATCAACACCACCAGTTAAAACTTTTCCTGAACTTGGTATAACTGCATTATATGCTCTTCCCAATCTGGTAATTGAGTCTAATAAAATAACTACGTCTTTTTTGTGTTCTGTTAATCTTTTTGCTTTTTCTATAACCATCTCGGCTACAGCGACATGTCTTTGTGCAGGTTCATCAAATGTAGAGCTAATTACTTCGCCTTTAACAGTTCTTTGCATGTCTGTTACTTCTTCTGGACGTTCATCAATAAGCAAAACAATTAAATAACATTCTGGGTAATTTTTTGCTATTGAGTTCGCAATGCTCTGTAGAATCATTGTTTTCCCCGCTTTGGGAGGTGAAATGATAATTGATCTTTGACCTTTTCCAATTGGACTAACTAAATCAATTAATCTTGGGGTTAAATCTGGTTTTTTTTGAACTTTTACAGTTTCAACTTCCATAACCAATTGTTTATCTGGATAAAGTGGCGTTAAGTTATCAAAAGCAATTTTATGCCTTGCTTTTTCAGGTTCTTCAAAATTAATTTTACTAACCTGTAGCAAAGCAAAATATCTTTCGCCTTCTTTTGGTGCTCTAACTGGGCCTTCAACAGTATCGCCTGTTCTTAAACCAAATTTTCTAATTTGATTTGGACTAACGTAAATATCATCAGGACCTGGTAAATAATTTGACTCCATTGCTCTTAAAAACCCAAATCCGTCTTGCAATAATTGCAAAACACCTGCACCGGTAATTTCTTCTTTCTCTGCTACTTTTTTTAAGATAGCAAAAAGAATTTCTTGTTTTCTTAAAGTACTAGCATTTTCAATACCAAGCTCTTCTGCTTGAGAAATAAGCTGTTCAGATGATTTTAGTTTTAGTTCTTGAATGTTCATGAGTTATAATTATTAAGGACTTAATAAGTATGAGTAATATATATGCTACAATTGTTATTTCAACCCTAGATTGGCTTAAAAACAACTAAAAAAACAATAAAAATCAGCATTATTGTAGGAACTTCATTGATTACTCTAAAGAATTTTGAGGATTTAGTATTGGAATTATCTTTTAGAGATAAAAGGCACTTTCCAAGATAATCATTATAAACCGATAACAAAATAACTAGAACAATTTTTATTTGCATCCAAAGTTGAGAAAATATTTCTATTCCATTTAAATAGATCAAAACTAAACCGAAAATCCAAGTGAAAATCATTGCAGGGCGCATTATGTAATAGAAAAGTTTTTTTTCCATTATTTCAAAAATATCTGTGGCTTCTTTTTTTTCTTTATTCTCAACATGATAAACAAAAATTCGTGGGAGGTACAAAAGGCCTGCCATCCATGAGACAACAGCTATTAAATGTAAACTTTTAAATAATAAATAACTATTCATAATTCAAACATGGGCATTTAATAAATTGATTGGGACATTGTGTTTTTGGAGGAAAAAGCTCTCCATCAAAATTATAATTATGTTTTTTAATAATTAAATCACACATTGCTTTTATATAATTTTTATTTGTTCCTAGCGCTGGCACCCTAGTATAATTTTTGCATCCATGTTTAACAGCTAAATCTTTATACTCTATATCTAATTCAACTAGAGTTTCTGAGTGCTCTGATACAAATGCTATGGGAACTAACACAATATGTTTCCCTAATTTTGAGTTTTCTACAATTATATCTTCTGTTGATGGGCCAATCCACTTTAGTGGTCCAACTCGACTTTGATAACTTAAAATCCAGTCGAGATCTTTAATTTTTAAAGACTTAACAATTTTGTCAACTGATTGTTCTACCTGCCACTGGTAAGGATCTCCTTTTTTTATATTTTTTTCGGGTAAACCGTGTGCGGAAAATATTAATTTGAAGTTTTTTAAATTGTTTATCTTTTTAGTTATTTCTTCTTTGTGTGCTAAAACAAAATTGTCATCCGTAGGATAACAGCAAATTGTACTTGTTTTAATTTTAAGATTATTTTTTTTACAAATATCTTTCCATTCCTTAATTGATGATCCTGATGTTGCTGCAGAATATTGCGGGTATAGAGGCATTAATATAATCTCATCTGGATTAAAATTTTTCACATTTTTTACAACCTCTTCTGCTCTTGGGTGCCAACACCTCATAACAATAAAACATTTATATTCTGAATTATGGTCATCATCATTAAGTTTTAATTCAAGGGCTTGAGATTGTTCTTTTGTTAATTTTAAAATAGGGGACGAACCGCCAAGCTCTTGGTAAATCTTTTTTGCCGTTGGCGCCCTTCTGTTAGATATTAGCTTGGCTAAAGGATATCTAAAAACTGTTGGTAAATTTAATATTGCAGGGTCATTAAATAAATTAAATAAAAATGGCTCGACATTTTCTAACTTATCAGGACCCCCTAAATTAAAAAGAATTATGGCTTTTTTCATTAATAATCTTTTACCATATTTACTAAGTAGTCCATCATGATGGGGTCTGTTTCGGGTAAAACTCCGTGTCCTAAATTAAAAATGTAAGGATGATCTTTAAAAATATCTAAATATTTTGTTGCTTCTTTTTTTAAAGTTTCTTTATCTGTAAGTAATATTTTTGGATCAAGCCCTCCTTGTATTGGAATTTTTATATCATTCAAAATTTTTTTTGGATCAATATTGTAATCAATACCGATCGCATCGGGTTTAACAATTTCACAAAATTTTTTATAATTTTTTATTTCTCTAGGAAAACAAATGACTGGTGTATTTAAAGATTTAACATAATTTACCAAATTTAGAGTGGGTGAATAAATATAATCAGGTAAATCTCTTTCTTCTAATAAACCTGCCCAGCTATCAAATATTTGTATTACGTTTGCACCATTATCAATTTGGTTTCTGATGTGTATTTTTAAAAACTTTTCTAAAATTAATAAAATTTTTTTTATCAAAGAATTATTCTCAAAAAAATTCTTTTTAAGACTTTTTTTAGGAGATTTTTGATTAATAATGTAAACCAATAAAGTCCAAGGAGCGCCAACAAAGCCAATTGTGTTTTTGTTTTTAACTATATCGTTTATGCTTACTTTTTTAATTGCTTTATAAACTGGATAAATTTTTTGAACAAAATCAACTTCATTTAATTTTGACATTTCATCTATATTTACTTCACCAAGTTTGGGTCCAAAACCTTTTTCAAATTCAACTTTTTGATTTAAGCCATATGGCAGCATTAAAATATCCGAAAAAATTATAGCAGCATCTAAATTAAATCTTTTGAGAGGTTGTAAGGTTATTTCTGTAGATAATTCCTGATTTAAACATAATTTTATAAAATTTTGATTTTTTTTTCTTATTTCTCTAAATTCTGGTAAATATCTGCCTGCTTGTCTCATAATCCATATAGGATTAATTTTAGTATTTTTTTTAATTATTACTTCGTGTAGAGGTGTCATTTAAAAATAATATATATATTTATTGTATTAGTATTAAGTGATGTGAATAATGATGATTAATTTTTAT
>CACEKT010000033.1 GCA_902560225.1 uncultured Pelagibacteraceae bacterium | reverse complement strand
GAACCTGGCAAATGTGTTTATACTCATATGCTTAATCCCGATGGTGGAATAGAGACAGATTTAACTGTTGTTTGTATTGATAATAATCATTTTAGAATAATAAGTTCTGCTGCTACAAGAGAAAGGGATAAATTCCATATTAACAAACATCTTTCAAAAGATATTGAATTAAAAGACATTACAGATGATTTATGTGTATTTGGATTATTTGGTCCAAAAAGTAGAGAATTAATTAAAACCATATCTAAAGACAATTTTGATAATGATAAATTCAAATTTGGTACAGCAAAATACATCACAATAGAAGGCGTAAAGATTTGGGCGCAAAGATTATCCTATGTTGGTGAATTAGGTTACGAATTATATGTAGAATTTAAAGATGCTAAAAAAATTTACGAATTGATCATTAATAAAGGTAAAGATTTTAATCTTTCCAACTGTGGTATGCATGCAATGGATATTATGCGAATGGAAAGTGGTTTCTTACATTGGGGACATGATATTTCACCTGAAGAAAATCAATATCAAGCAGGTTTATCATTTTTAATTAGTTCTAAAAAAGATGTAGATTTTATCGGAAAGCAAGCGCTTAATAAAATTAAAAAAGAGAAAATTAAAAGTAGATTTGTAATGTTTACATTAAAAGAAAGTGAGCCAGGTAAACCTTTAGTACTTCATGATGAACCAATTTATATTGATGATAAAATTATAGGAAGGTCTACATCAGGAAATTACTCTTTTAATTTTAAAAAAAATTTAGTCTTTGGATATGTTACAAATGATTTATCAAATAATGAACTTAAATCTAAAAATTTATTTATTGAGATAGAAAAACAAAAATATTCAATAGACCTTCAATCAGAACCATTGAAAAAAACTAATTTTAAGTTAATTTAATTTTATAAAAATTTATTCATATAAATTTATTTTTTTAGCGTAGAAAATTCTTATTATCCAATAAATAACTAAACCAACAGGCCCAATTAAATAAATTACAATTAGAGGTAAAGACAAAAGAACTTTATTTATTGAAAATTTTTGAGAGTCTTTAACAATCCAACCGCCCAAAAACAAATTTATTGCAATAAAGTGTGTCCAAAACATCATTACATATAAATCATCCTCAAATAATCTAGATAATTCATTTAAGCCCAAATATAAGTTAAAATTTCCTCCAAAATCATAACCAATTGAAAAAGACTTATATAAAACAAAAATATAACTACCACCTAACAAGAGAAATGGAAAAATTGAAGTTACAAATAACTTACATATGTGTGACTGTGGAAAAAATATTAAAACAAACCAAAAAGGTAAAACCCCAATATTGATCCACATATAAAGCATTTCAATTGTGAAGAAAGTGTAAATTTGTTCTATCATTTAAATATATTATATTAAATCTAATGATGATTCCTACAAGAAATAGAAAAAAAACACTTCAAGTAACAGTAGAAGAAATGAGAAATTTTGCTTTTATATATCTTGAGAAATATTCACCATCTAAACAACAGCTTAAAACCTATTTATTAAAAAAATATATGAAATTATCTTCTTCAGATATAAGAAAAAAAGACGTAAATAGTTTAATTGACATTGTTCTATCAGATTTAGAAAAGAATAAATTTATAAATGATAAGTTTTATTCAGACAGCAAAGCAAAAAATATGATTCAAAGAGGTAGTTCAATTAACAAAATCAGAAATTATTTGATAGGAAAAGGTATTAATGATGAGTTTATTAAAGATACAGTTAATACAATTAAAGAAAACAATTCAGATCAAGATTTTTTTTCCGCCATTAAAGTTTGTAAAAAAAAAAGAATAGGACCTGCTAGAAATGAAGATAACAGAACATTATTTTATAAAAAAGATATATCTTTGCTTGCAAGAAATGGTTTTGATTTTGAAACATCAAAAAAAGTTATGGATATTGAAAAAGACGAGTATCTTAAAATAATAAATTTACTTTAATTTTTTATCATTATTTTCTTTAATCAAATGGCTAATTTTATTTTTTATATAATTTTTAACAAAGACAAAAATTAATAAACCAAAAATTGAAACAGAAACAATTATAATTAGTATAATTCTTAGTTGTTCGTCCATTATAATATATTCCTACTTTTTAATATTAAACTTGGGTTTTTAAGATCTTTTTTTCCATATAAGATTTCGTTTCCATCGAAATCAGTTATAGATCCTCCCGAGTGTATTAAAATTGCATGACCTGCTGCAATATCCCACTCATATGCTCTGGGTTCTGCCACATAACCGTCATATTCTCCCGAAGCAACTACGCAAAATTTTAAAGAACTTTTCATTTTAATATTTTCTTTCACACCAATGGATTGATAAATTTTTTGTATTTCAGGCTTAATTTTATTTGAATATGAAATAAATTTTATTGGTCTATTTTTTTTTATATTAGAGATACTAAGTTTTATTGTATTACCATTACTTAACTCGAAAGCATTATTTTCGCCATATGAATAAAACATTCTTTTTTTAGCAGGCGCATTTATTAAACCAGCTACTGGTTTATTGTTAATAATTAAACCTGCGTTAATAGTAAATTCTTCTAAGTTATTTATATAATCATAAGTTCCATCTATAGGGTCTACTAACCAAAAGTCTTTTAATTTTAAATTATCTTTATTATCTGAAGTTTCTTCTGATATAATGGGAATATCTGGGGTTATTTCAAAAATTTTTTTTGTTATAAAATTATTTACTTCTAAATCACCATTACTAACAGGTGTATTATCTGATTTGATTTTTTTTATTAAACCTTTGTTCCTTAATGAAAGAGACAATTCTCCTGCTAGCAAAAAAGTCTCCAACAAATCTTCAACAATTTTTTTTATTTCCATAATAAATTAATCAATCTTTTTTAATTCAATATTTTGAGTATTAATTACCTTTTTTCCTACATTTTCAAAATTTACAGTCACTTTTTCATTAATGATAGATTGAACTTGTCCAATACCCCATTCTTTTTTATTCGGATTAGTGACTTTGTCACCTGGTTCATAATCTAAAATCATTTAACTTAACTTATATTGTAAATAAGTATAAATACCACCTTATGAATTCAGAATTAAATTCAATTGGAATTGACAAAAAACCATCTGATACAACTGTTGTTGTTGCAATGTCTGGTGGCGTAGACTCTTCAACAGTTGCTGGGATTATGAAAAATGAAGGTTATAGAGTTATAGGAATCACTTTAAAACTTTATGATGATAATAAAGAAGTAGCTTCATCTAAACAATGTTGCTCAGGACAAGATATAATGGACGCAAAACGTGTTGCAAATAAATTAAATATTGAACATAAAATTTTATACTATCAAGATAAATTTAAAAAGGGAGTTATAGATAATTTTGTTGAAAGTTATTTAAATGCAGAGACCCCAATACCATGCATACAATGCAATCAAACAGTAAAATTTAAAGATCTTTATGAAGTCTCAAAAGATTTAAAAGCTAATGCTTTAGTCACTGGTCATTATGTAAAAAGTATAACTAAAGAAAATCAAACGAACATGTATAAAGCAATTGATGATAATAGAGATCAAAGCTATTTCTTGTTCAATACTTTAAGAGAACAACTCAATTATCTAAGATTTCCTTTAGGCGGAATGATGAAAAATGAAACTAGGAAAATTGCTAAAGAATTAAATTTAAATGTAGCTGATAAACCTGATAGTCAAGACATATGCTTTGTTCCAAATGGTGACTATGCGTCTGTAATTAAAAAATTTAGACCTGATGCTTACAAAAAAGGAAATATAAAAAATGAAACTGGAAAAGTAATAGGTGTTCATGATGGAATAGTAAATTTTACTATAGGTCAAAGAAAAGGTATAAAAGTTTCAGACAAAGAACCACTCTATGTAATTAAAATAGATTCAAAAAAAAACGAAATTATAGTTGGTCCAAAAGAAAAATTAGGTAAAAATAAAATTTATTTAAAAAATGTGAATCTTTTGGGTGACAAAAATGAATTTGATAAAGACATATTTGTTAAAGTACGTTCTACCGGTAAACTTCTAGGTGCAAAAATAAACCTAAATAATCAAAATCGAGCCGAGGTTAATTTAAAACTTATGGAAGATGGTATTTCACCAGGTCAAGCTTGCGTTTTTTATAGTAGAGATAATTTAGGATATAAAGTGCTCGGTGGTGGTTGGATAGAAAATTAATTTTTAGATTTGTAAAATAGGTCACCTTATACTAATGTTAAAAAGTAACATTTATGGAAAATAACTCAGTTTCTAATTTCAGTAAGCAACAGATAGAAAATTTTTTTCTAAATTCAAGTGTAGATATAAGTATTGGAAACTTTATTACTGCGATAATTCTTTCAACAATTTTAGCATTTTTAATAAAATTATCTTATGTAAAAATTTCTAGGAGCTTAAATGATAAAGAACATTTTTCAGAAATTTTTGTGCCATTAGCAATAATTACTACCTTAGTTATTACAGTAATTAAATTTTCATTAGCTTTATCTTTAGGTTTAGTTGGAGCTTTATCAATTGTTAGATTTAGAGCAGCTATAAAAGAACCAGAAGAATTAGTATATCTATTCTTTGTTATAGGTATTGGACTTGCAAATGGAGCCAATCAATTTTTTATTGCAATTATTTCAACTTTTATAACTATTACAATTTTATATTTTAGAAAAATTTACACTGATAAAAAAAACTTAGATAATATTTCTGAAGCGTCAACTAATATACTGCAAATTCAAATTAATGGCCAAGATCAAAATAGTGATGCCTTAATAAAAAAATTAAAAAAAGATATGAATTATCTAAATTTGAAATCTTTTTCATCAGATAATGAAGTAAAGCAATTTAATTTTTGGTTTGATGTGGATAAAAATAATTTAGATAATTTAATTAAAAATGTTGAAGAAATAACTTCAAAAAATAAGGATGTTAAAATTCAAATTTTTTCAAGATCTGGCATTTACGAATAAATAATTAAGTAAAAAAATTGATTTATAAAAAAAAAATATTAGAGATTAAATTTCTAAAAGTTTTATTTAATTTATTTAAAAAAATTATATTTAGTGTTGGAATCTTATCGTTTATTTTAATGATATCGATAACAATCTATTACTTTTCGAGTGGTTTAAGTAAATCGTATTCGCCATTTAATTTAGTTATGCAATTAAATGATAAAGTTCTTAATAGATACGTTGGTTTTGATTTGAGAAAAACTCTCAATTATTTAGAGATTATAAATTTAAATATAATAAGTAATTTTACCTCAAATAAATTAGAGAATGTATATTTGGAAATAAATCAAGAAACCATCTTAGGTTTAGAGCTACAAAGAAAGCTAAGATCTCAAAAAGGAGGAGAATTAACTGATGAGGAAAAGATTTTTCATCCTGCAGTTTTAAAATTTGATGATGAAAAATATAATATTAAGTTAAGAACTAAAGGTGTAAGACCAATCCATTGGAAAAAAAAAGATGAAACCTCTTATAAGATAGACATAAGAGGATTAAAAAGATTATGGGGCATGGAAGAATTTTCTATCCAAAAACCTGTTACAAGAAATTATACATATGAATATTTATTTCATAATTTACTTGGTTATGCTGGTTTAATAAAAATAAAATATTTTTTTGTAAATTTATATTTAAATGATCGTAATTTAGGTGTTTACGCAGTAGAAGAAAGTTTTTCTAAAGAATTAGTTGAAAGACAAGGAAAAAGAAATGGACCAATTTTTTCTTTAAAAGATGAGCTAGGTGAATATTTTCCTAAAGTAAAATATGAACTTTATTCAGAAAATTTTTGGATTAATCAATATCCAAAATTAATCAAAAATTTATTTTCAATTTTAAATAACTTTAAAAAGGAAAATTTTAATACAAATGATCATTTTGATGTTGATAAGTGGGCCAAATATTTTGCAATTATGGATCTAACTGGCAGTTACCACGGGTCTTTATTGAAAAGTGTAAAGCTTTATTACAATCCAACAGCAGGTTTGTTTGAGCCAATCGGTTTTGATTTACATAAAAACGAAGGTTTG
>CACEKT010000032.1 GCA_902560225.1 uncultured Pelagibacteraceae bacterium | reverse complement strand
TAATTTCACATTCATCAACACTTTGAAAAGATATAGATTTTACTGGGCAGTAATTTATTGAAGAAATAGTTGCGCTCATATAAACTTTTTAAAATAATATGACTTATCTATCCTCAAATCAACTTAAACAATATGAAGATAAAGGATTTGTTTCACCCATTGATATTTTTTCAAAAGATAAGGCAAAAGAAATTAGAAATGAAATTGAATTAATTGAAAAAGAAATGCCTAATGAGTTAGAAAAATCAGGAAGATATAATGCTCATTTAATCTCACCTTTGCTAGATGAAGTTACGCACAATTCTGAAATTCTAGATGCTGTTCAATGTTTAATTGGTAAAGATATTCTTGTATGCGGTACAACGCTATTTATAAAAAATCCTAATGTAAAAGGTTTTGTAAGTTACCATCAAGATGCAAAATATATAGGTTTAGAGCCACATAACTGGGTAACTGCCTGGGTAGCGATAACAGACTCTAATGAACATAATGGATGTATGAGAGTATGGTCAGGATCCCACAAAGATAATCTTAAAGATCATGACCAAAATTTTAATGAAAGAAATCTTTTAACAAGAGGACAAACAATAAAAAATGTACCAAAGAAAAAAACTACACCTTTAATATTGAAAGCTGGTCAAATGTCTTTACATCATCCAACCGTGGTGCATGGATCTGACTTAAATCATAGCAATGACAGAAGAATTGGTTTTGTAATCCAGAGCTATATTGGAGCCAATGTTAAACAAGTTTTAGGTATAAATAGTGTTCAATTAGCTAGAGGTAAAGATAATTTTAACTTTCATAAAAAAATTGGAAGACCAAAATCTTTATTAGATAAAAATGATCTTAAAATTAAAAAAAGGGAAAATGACAATCTTCAAGAAATTTTTTATAAAGGTTCATCAAAAAAAGGTACTTACTAAATTAATTAGTTCTAATTATGAAGAGCATATTTTTGGTGAATAAATTTTAAAGAACTAGACCTTTTTCACAAAAGAAATAACAGCCCCAATGGTCGTCAAAAATCCAGCCAACGGTAAGATTGCAACTGCATATTTCTTTGGCATATAATTCTCTTTGAACTCAATACCTTGGAAACTAATTTCAAAATACCACATTTCCCAATACTTACCACGCATACCCTCTACAAGTTCAACTCCATAAATTATCAGGACTATACCAATTAACATAATCATAAGTTTCCAGAACTGACGTATATATAGCGACAGTCTATTTGGTAATTTTTCATAAATTAAATTTAAAGCTATATGTTCATTATCTCTGGCTGTTAGAGAAAGTGCTATAAACATCAACCAAATATTACTTAATACTGTTAGCAGATCACCCCAAACAGGAGGGTTATTAAAAACATATCGCATGGTAACGTTATAAATGGTGAAACCAACCATCGCAGCCAAAAAGAGTGAGCACATAGCTTCCAACATACGATGGATAAAACGGTCAATATTGTTAAAAAATTTTAACATATCGCTAATTACTCATTAAGTTTGGAAGAAACATGGTCAACTCTGGAATAACGAGAATAAAAAATAAAAGTAAAAATAGCCCAACTAAATAAGGAATTAACGCAACAGCCACCTTTTCTAAACGTACTTGTGCAATTGTTGCAGCGGTAAAGTACGCAACACCAACAGGTGGTGTAACTGATCCTATTAAGAAGCCAACTATTACAACTATAGCCGCTTGTACCTCAGGAAAGCCGGCTTGAGCCATAACATTAACTAGTACTGGGCCAACTATAATAATGTTTACCGCAGAGTCCATTACAGTTCCAAGAAGAAAAATGAATAGAATCACGGCTAAAATAAAAATAATGGGAGAATCTGTTAAACTTAGGAGCCAGTTTTCAAGATCACCGATTGCACCTAAAGAAGTAAGTAGCCAACTGAAGGGTCCAGACGCAGCTATAATAATAAAAACCATTGCTGAATTACGGAATGCCCGACGAAAAGCACCAGTGCATTCTTTCCATTTAATAGTTCGATATACGAATACACCTGTTAATAACGCAACCATTGCTGTGATAGCTCCAGCCTCGACAACGGATGCCACGCCACCCATTACTGAACCCACTAAAACTAAAGGTATGAGAAGAGCAAAAGAGGATCTATATAATTCTCTACCAGCTCGACGTACCGAAAATGGTTCATCGCTCCGCTCGAAGTTATATTTGATTGCGAAGTAATGATTGATTATCATGATCACAACTCCTATCAGCACACCTGGAATAATCCCAGCTGCAAATAATGCTGCAATCGAAATCTCAGTTGAGTTAGCAAGCACAATCATCATGATACTGGGTGGAATTATCCCTCCTATGGTAGAGCTTACACCTGTAACCGCAGCTGAAAACGCAGCAGGATAGCCAGCTTTTTTCATAGCTGGTAATACTAATGCTCCAACTGTAGCTGTATCTGCTACTACGGAACCATTCATCCCTGCAAAAAACATACTCACGAGAACATTTACTTGGGCCAAACCCCCTCGAATACGTCCAATTAATGCCCTACTCAAAGCTACTAAACGGTCTGTAATCGTGGCACTTGTCATTAACTCACCTGTCAGCATAAAGAATGCAATTGCAGTTAATGGAACCGAGTCAATAGCATTAAACATTTGACTAGGGATTAAAACAAGCGGTACAGCATCGGTAAATAGAATATAAACAAATGGTATCAGTATTAATATGAAGCCAATAGGAGCACCTAATAGGATTAGGAAAAGTAGTACTACAAGTAGAATGATACTTTCCATAGTTACTTATATGTTATGATTTGTTTAAGGTAAAGATCATCTAGCTCTAAAATTGAGCTAAATGATCTTTACGCAGTTTTTTTTTGAACGACTTACAGAGCCCCAGCTTTTTCTAACTGAGCTACAAATCCATCCATTCCTTGTTCTAGAAGTACTCTTTTAGCTACCTCTGGTTCAAAAGTACCTTTCGCATCTAACCAAGCACCAATTGCACCTGCTCTCCACTTAGACATTTCAGCTTCAGATGGTACATACCACTCTTTAGCAGATGCTTTAATTGCATCTTCACCATTCTTAATCCAAGCGTTATCAAGCTCATTTACTTTTTCTCCATAAGCATCGGCTGCTTTATGTAACCATTTTCTCTGCTGATCAGACAATGCATTATACTGCTTTGCATCCATCGCTAGAATGTTTCCTGACCACATTCCTCCAATCTCAGTGAAATACTTCGCAACTTCATGAAGCTTTGCTACGTGCTGCCATGGACTAGCAACATACTGACCTTCAACTACACCAGATTGTAGGCCTGAGTATAACTGGCTCCAGTCATAAGGTGTTGGAGTTGCACCCCAGTTTTTAACTAGCATGAACTCAACTGGACTTTTTGTAGTACGCCATTTCAGTCCCTTCATATCATCAGGAACATGAACTGGTTTAGTTGCATTTCCAAGCTGTCTAAACCCACCACTTGAATATACAGAGAGGCAAATATGACCAGCATTTTCAAGGGCAAGTTTACACTGCCTTTCAGCTAACCATTCATCTGAAATTCTTTTCGCATCTTCTAATGATTTAAAAATGAAAGGCAAATCGAAAATTGCTAACTCTGGTCCAAAATTACCATAGTTTGCGGTAGAACTAGTCCATAGAGCTATAAGTCCTTGATTGGCTTGTTCACCACATTTTTGCTCTGCGCATAGGCTTTTTTGATAATGTGGTTCGATTTTCATCTTACCACCAGAAGCTTTTGCCAAGGCAGGTATCAATGCTTGATCTATTGCATCACCGATCGGCATACCTAATCTACCAGTAGTACCAAGCTTAAGAGTTATATCTGCATAGGCAACTTGGGCAAACAAAGCAATTGCAAACACTTTAAGTAGTGTTCTACAAATTGTTTTAATATTTATTATTTTCATTATATCTCCTAATTAATTTATAAATTAAGTCTAACGCGAATGATTAAAGTAAGTCAAAGGAAATAGACGTCCATTTTGGGTTAACTAGTATGCAAAATGTCCATTAAACTTATTTAGTAGTTTTTAAGAGTGACTAATCCAAATTGTTTTAGTTTGAAGAAATGAATTAAGCGCTTCTGTTCCTTGATCTCTCGATAAAGACCCAGATTGTTTATAACCTCCGAAAGGAGTTTTGATATCTCCTTCTGAAAAAGTGTTAACTGATACTGTTCCACAAGGTAAGCTTTTAGCTAAATGAAATGCACGGTTTATATCTTGAGTAAATACACTTGCATGTAATCCATATTTTGAATTACTCGCAACTTTTAGAGCTTCTTCGTCATTTTTAACAGTTAATACCCCTAAAACAGGTCCAAAGATTTCTTCTTGTGCAATGGTCATATTTTCTTTTAGACCATCAAACAAAGTTGGTTTTGCATAAAAACCTTTTTGTTTAATATCTGAAATACCGCCTGATAAAAGTTTTGCACCTTCATCTATTCCCTTTTGAATATAACCATCAACTGTTTGCAAATGCCCCTTTGATATCATTGAACCCATGTTAGATTTTAAATCTAGAGGATCACCCACTTTTATTCTTTTTACTTTTTTAATTACCTTGTCTAGAAATTCGTCTTTAACTTTTTTGTGAACTATCTGTCTCATATTTGCTGAACAGTTTTGACCACCATTCCAAAAAGCAGAATTTATTGCATTATCAATTAAGTCATCATTAATTTTAGCATCTTCTAAAACTATAAAAGGACTTTTACCTCCCATCTCTAATGCAACAGGTTTTAAATTACTTTCACTTGAATACTTTAAAAAATAACCACCTACTTCCGTTGAACCCGTAAAAGAAACCGCATCAACATCTTTATGTCGACCAAGAGCTTCACCAACATCCCCATATCCTGGAAGCACGTTTAATACACCATCTGGAATTCCAGCTTCTTGAGCTATTTTTGCAACTCTAATTGCTGTTAATGGAGTATCTTCTGCAGGTTTAATAATCACTGAACAGCCAGCAGCAAGAGCTGGTGCCATTTTCCAAACAGCCATCATTAAAGGAAAGTTCCAAGGAACAATTCCTGCAATGACACCAATTGGTTCTTTAACGATTAAACTTGTAATGGATGGCTCTGTAGGACCAACTTTTCCAAATACTTTATCAATCAATTCTCCATACCATTGAAAATGCATTGGAGCATCATTTGCAACTTCATTAATGCAATCTGTCACTAACTTTCCAGTATCAACACATTCTAAAACCGAATTTTCATCTCCATGTTTTCTAAGTAATTCTGCAAATTTTAATAAAACTTCTTTTCTATTCTCTGGTGAACTTCTCGACCAAACACCACTATTAAAAGCTTTCCTTGAAACTTTTACCGCTAAATTAACATCTTTATGATTACACTTAGCAACTGTACAAAGCATTTCTCCAGTAGCAGGATTTATGGTTTCAAATTTTTTACCATCAATAGCATTAACATACTTTCCATTTATAAAAGCACGACCTTCAAATTTTAATTTTTTTGCAATTGATTTGTAATTATCTGTCATGAAAAAATTAAGTTATTATTAATAATTCAAATTATCAAGAATATTAATTAAACTTTAAAGACTTATAAATTTGATTTATAAGCTAGTATCCAAACTTGAACATATTGAGATGTAGCAAGGTCTAAAATAATATGAATAAAGAAAATGCAAGTAAACTCTGGAAAATTATTCAGGAAGCTGGCGATTATTTGGGGGGCCAATTACCTGAACATCCAAATCATCCTAAAGGTCGTAACCCTTACGCACATGTTGCACTAGCTGTCAAAGAAAAATTTAATATAACTTATAAAGATATTCCTGATAATAAATTGGATGAAGTTATAAAATATATTGAATTTTTAAAAGAAAATCCAAGCTAAATTAAGACTTAATATAATTTAAAAAAGTTTCGATATCAGATGGATTAGTATTCCACGCTGTAACCAATCTAACTGCATTACCATCCCATTCATCATCATTGATTGTGTAACCTTCTGAATTTAATTGATCAATTATTTCTTTTGGCATTTTTACAAATATTTCGTTAGCATCAGTTGGATAAGCAAGTTCAATATTTTTATGTTTATTTAAACCTTGACTTAATTTTTTACCCATAGCGTTTGCATGTTTTGCGTTTTTCAACCAAACTTCATTGGAAAGATAGGCATATAATTGTACTGATACAAAACTCATTTTTGAAAGTAAATGTCCAGCTCTTTTCATCAAAAAAGGTAAGTTTCCGACTAATTCTGGTTTGAAAAAAATTATTGCTTCAGCTGCTAAACATCCATTTTTCGTTGCTCCAAATGAAAGCACATCAATACCAGATTTCCACGTCATTTCTGCAGGACTACAATTTAATGAAATCAACGCATTAGCAAATCTAGCACCATCCATATGCATATTAAGTTTATGTTTATGTGCTATCTCTGAGATTTTTTTTATTTCATCCAATTTATAAGCTTCTCCGGTTTCACAAAGCTGTGTAATGCTTATTGAAGAAGGTTGGGTATGATGGACTATACCCTTTCCAACTATTGATTTATCTAGTTCTTCAGCTGTAATTTTTCCATTAACTCCATTTAGAGTTACTAATTTTGCACCTCCAGTATAAAATTCAGGTGCTCCACATTCATCC
>CACEKT010000031.1 GCA_902560225.1 uncultured Pelagibacteraceae bacterium | reverse complement strand
CGTCTGAAAGGCTCACCAAGTTCCTGGTTTAAAATTACTTCTATAAAAGTTGTAATACTCTTTTTCTGGTCTTCACAAGATTGTTTAATAGCACTAGTAGTTTCCTCCATAGTTTTCACTGTAACACCTTTTAAACCACAAGCATCAGCAACTTTTGCGTAACTTAATTCTGGGTCAAGCTCTGTTCCTACAAAATTATCGTCAAACCATAAAATTGAGTTTCTTTTTTCAGCACCCCATTGATAGTTTCTAAAAATAACCATTGTTATTGAAGGCCATTCTTCTCTGGCACATGAACTCATCTCATTCATACTAATACCAAAAGCTCCATCACCAGCAAAACCAATTACTGGAGTATCTGGACACCCAATTTTAGCTCCTAATATAGATGGAAAACCATAGCCACATGGACCAAACAACCCGGGTGCTAAATATTTTCTGCCTTTTTCAAAAGTAGGATAAGCATTACCAATTGCACAGTTGTTTCCTATATCACTTGAGATAATTACGTCTTCAGGCATACCAGCTTGTATAGCTCTCCAAGCTTGTCTTGGTGACATTCTATCTGAGTCTCTTTCTCTTGCTTCTTTATTCCAAACTGTGCCTTCATCATCATCTTCATGATCAAGACTTGATAACTTTTGCAACCAAGCTGATTTAGTTTGATGAATTATATCTTTTCTTTTTTGTCTATCAGTGTCTCCAGCTGATGGAGAAAGTTGCGCTAATAATTGTTGAGAAACTAATTTAGCATCACCACAAATTCCTACTGTAACTTTTTTTGTTAATCCTATTCTATCTGAGTTCATATCTACCTGAATAATGCTTGCATCTTTAGGCCAGTAATCCATGCCGTACCCAGGTAATGTTGAAAATGGATTTAATCTTGTTCCTAAAGCTAGAACTACGTCAGCTTTTTTGAATTAATTCCATTCCTGCTTTTGAACCATTATAACCTAATGGGCCGGCAGCTAATGGGTGACTTCCAGGGAAACTATCATTATGTTGGTAGCCAGAACATACTGGTGCATCTAATTTCTCTGCAAGTTTTTTACAATCCTCTATTGCACCTCCAATCACAACTCCTGCTCCAGATAAAATTACTGGAAATTTTGCATCAGATAATAGTTGTGCAGCTTTTTTAATTGCGTCTACTCCACCTGCTTGTCTTTCTAATCTAACAATAGGAGGTAGATCAATATCAATTACTTGTGTCCAATAATCTCTTGGTACATTTATTTGAGCAGGAGCTGATCCTCTAATTGCTTTTTCAATAACTCTATTTAAAACTTCTGCCATTCTTGAAGGGTCTCTAACTTCCTCTTGATAGCAAACCATATCTTTGAATAAATTCATCTGTTCAACTTCTTGGAAACCACCTTGACCCATAGTTTTATTTGCTGCTTGAGGCGTAACTAATAAAAGAGGTGTATGATTCCAGTAAGCAGTTTTTATTGGTGTAACTAGTCCAGTAATTCCAGGTCCATTTTGGGCTATTACCATCGACATTTTTCCAGTAGCTCTTGTATAACCATCTGCAATTAATCCACCATTAGTTTCATGAGCAACATCCCAAAAAGTAATTCCCGCATCAGGAAAAATATCTGAAATAGGCATAAAAGCAGAACCAATAATCCCAAAAGCATGTTCAATACCATGCATTTGTAAAACTTTCACAAAAGCTTCTTCTGTTGTCATTTTTGTCATAAAACTTTGACCTTTCTAAAATTTAATATTTAATAATATTTTAAAATTCATTTGTTAATTTTTGCGATTAATATATAAGATTTTACAAAATTCAAACAAACAAATCGACACGATATATATGGCTACTGATATCATAATTCACGATAAAAAAGACAACGTAGGAGTAGTTGTTATTGAAAAAATTACCCCAAAACAAGACTGTGCGTGCTGGATAATGGAGGATGATAGTTCTATTAATATTCAATCAATGGATGAAATTCCTCTTGGACACAAAATTGCAATGATTGATTTAAACGAAGGTGATACAATTCTTAAATATGGTCACGATATAGGCAAGGTTGTTAAATCTATTAAAAAAGGTGAACATGTTCATGTTCATAATGTTAAAACAAAAAAGTGGTAAAAAAAAATGGATATTCCAAAAAGTTTTTTAGGTTATAAAAGAGAGAATGGAAGAGCTGGTACTAGAAATCATGTAATAATCCTTCCTGTTGATGATATATCAAATGCTTGTGCAGAAGCTGTTGCAAATAATATTAAAGGAACAATAGCGCTTCCTCATTCATATGGAAGACTTCAATTTGGTGCTGATTTAGAGCTTCATTTTAGAACTATGATTGGAACTGGTTGTAACCCAAATGTTGCAGCTGTAATCGTTATTGGTATTGAACCTAAGTGGACTAAAAAAATTGTTGATGGAATTGCAAAAACTGGAAAACCGGTTGAAGGTTTTCATATAGAACGTACTGGAGATATTGGTACAACTATGAAGGCATCAAAAAAAGCTCAAGATTTTGTTATGTGGGCTTCTGAAAAACAACGAGAAGAATGCCCTATGAGCGATCTATGGATATCAGTTAAATGCGGAGAGTCTGATACGACTTCTGGTTTAGCTGCAAATCCAACTGTAGGTAATTTAATGGATAAATTAGAACCTATGGGTGTTCATTTATGTTTTGGTGAAACATCAGAGTTAACTGGAGCTGAAAATGTTTGTGCAACTAGAGGAGCAACAAAAGAGGCGTCTGATAAATTTATGAAAACCTGGAATGCTTATAATGATTTTATACTAAAAGAAGCAACTGATGATCTTTCTGAAAGTCAACCAACAGCAGGAAATATTGCTGGTGGTTTAACCACAATTGAAGAAAAAGCTTTTGGAAACTTCCAAAAAATTGGAAACTGTAAATTTATTGATGTACTTGAGCCTGCAGAAGAACCAACAAAAGGAAAGGGTTTATACTTTATGGATACATCTTCGGCTGCAGCAGAGTGCGTAACATTGCAAGCAGCAGCAGGATTCAATATTCACTTATTCCCAACAGGTCAGGGCAATATAGTTGGTAACCCAATTGAACCAGTGGTAAAATTAACTGCAAACCCTTTAACTGTTAAAGGAATGGGCGAACATATTGATTGTGATGTTTCAAAAATTCTTTCTAGAGAAATGAACTTATCTGAAGCAGGAGATGAATTAATCAAAACTACTCTTAGAGTTGCTAACGGAAGACTAACTTGTGCAGAAGCTTTAGGTCATAAAGAATTTGTTATGACTAAACTATATAGAAGCGCTTAATATTTTTTTATATTATTATGTATTTTAAAAAATACTTGGTATTAATACCAGGTATAATTCTTGCATTTGTGTTTTATACACTTTCTCAGGGATTTAATAGCATTGTTGGAATTGAACTTTTGGGTTACGTAAAAAGCCCAATTTCTGCTGCCATGATCGCTATTTTATTTGGAATGTTTTTTGGAAATATATTTCAAATGAGAAAAAGTTTTAAAAGAGGAATAAATTTTACTCAAAATTATATTTTAAAACTTGGAATAATTTGCTTGGGTATTCAATTAAAACCATTTGAATTTTTAGAATTTGGAGCTATCGCTATTCCGTTAATCATCATATGTATCATAAGTGTACTTGTAGTAATAAAAATTTTAATTAGACAATTGAAAATTTCAACAAGAATGGCATATCTAATATCTATTGGCAGTACAGTATGTGGAACAACAGCAATTATGGCTACATCACCAGTTATCGGTGCAAAAAAAAATGAAATATCATATGCAATTGCGAACATTACTTTATTTGGAATTTTATCAATGCTTATCTACCCCTATTTTGCTAATTATTATTTTAATGGGGAGTCTTTGTATGTTGGTCTATTTTTAGGAACTTCCATTCATGAAACTTCGCAAGTTGCTGCTGCAGGTCTTATATACGATCAGCAATTTAATAGTCCAGAAACAATGAATGTTGCCACAGTTACGAAATTAATAAGAAATACCTTTTTAATTATAATGATCCCACTTTTTTCTTTTCTTTACAACAGAGGTAAAACTAGTAATAAAAACTACTCCATATTTTCTATTTTTCCTTATTTTGTATTAGGTTTTGTTTTAATGATAATGTTAAGAAATTTTGGAGATCATTTTTTTTTAAACATAAATAATGAAATTTGGCTAAATACAGTAGAAAATATAAAAAGTTTATCAAAAATTTTTTTAACTATGGCGATGGCTGCTATTGGTTTATCCACTAATCTTAAGGAACTCAAAAATATGGGTTACAGACCATTTATTGTTGGATTTATTGCTATGACAACAGTTGGTTTTGTGAGTATTTTAACTATAGAAATATATATTAATTTTTTAAATTAAGATTTTACTAACAATTTTTTTTTTAAATTTGAGACAAATCTTCTAATAAAAGCAGCCGCAACTCCTAAAAAAATAGCAAACATAATTGTAAACAATCCATAAAAAAATGGCATTTCATTAGAAAATTGTTGAATAAATAATGAAAAGAAATTTAATTCTACGTCTTGAGCTTTCACTGTTCCATTTAAAATTTCTTCTGCAAAAAAAGTATCGTACGCTATAGCTATGCCAACTATAAGCAAAAGAATCGCTAATAAAGCTCTTAATCCAGAACTATCAATTTTTTCACCCAATTTTTGTCCAACTTGAACACCTATAATTGATCCGACGACTAACATAAAAACTAGCATTAAATCAATTGATCCATAATTAAATGAATGTAAAAAAGTAACTATGACGCTTACAAATATAGTTACAAAAAGAGAGGTTCCTGGAACTAATTTTGTTGGCATTTTAATAATATAAATCATCGCTGGTACCAAAATAAATGCACCGCCAATGCCCATGATTGCTGCAATAAAACCAACAACTAAACCTATAATAATTGGAGTGAATGCACTTTCATATAATTTAGATTTTGGGAAACGCATTCGAAAAGGAAGGCCGTGTATCCAATAATGAACGTGTAATTTTTTTTTTTCTACAAGATTTCTTTTTGCTTTGTCAATTTCACCAAGACTTTCTACTAACATTAAAGTGCCGATGATTGCTAAAATATACATATAAGCTAAAGATATAACTGTATCTATTTTACCTATTCCTTTAAAATATGTGAATGTATAAATACCTAAACTTGTTCCAACAATGCCTCCTATTACAATCATTAGACCCATCTTGTAGTCTAGTGTGTTTTTTAAATAATGAGTTGTAGATCCAGACACAGATGTAGCTAAAATATTGTTAGCTTCATTTGCAACAGCATACGCTGGAGGCACCCCTAAAAAAATTAAAAATGGTGTCATCAAAAAACCACCGCCAACACCAAATAAACCTGATAACACTCCAACTATTGCACTTAACAAAAGTATCTCAATGGGATTAACAAATACCTGCGCTATTGGTAAAAATACATCCATAATTAATTAAATATGCTGTTTAAAAACAACTTAGTTAAATGTGATAAAAGTTCCAACTAAAATAACTCCCCAATAAGCAGTTAGACTTAAAACTATTCCAGTTTTAATAAATTTAGTTTTGATATTTGAGAATTTATTTAAAATTTTTATGTTAGAAAATAGCATTTAGACCGTGAATACACCCAGAGCGTGATTTGTCAAATAAATATTTGATTTTCGATGATTTTTTTTTGTTAGTAAATTGTAGCACCAAAAACTTTAATTACATCGTCCTCAACACCTAAAACAAGTCTACCAAGAAACTCTCCTGAAATTTCTTTATTAGTTTGCTTTATTAATACAGTGATATGAATACCTCTTCTTAGACAACCAAAAGGTTCGAATGTCTCATTTAAATTAGTAATAATTTTGTTATTTGCCCATTGTTTTCCTAGCTCGACTTCATTAGCACCAAAAAGCATTTGTGTTGAAAAATCTTTAGTAAATCCACCATAATCCTTAAGATTTGATGATCTAACTAAATTATCCCAAATAGGTTTGGCAATTTCAAATATCTCATCGTCAGTTTTTGACAAAATATCCATATTATTTAATTAAATATTTTAAGATGCTTTTTTTTTCTCGTTCTCATCCACGATATGGTATACAGGAACTTTCTCCATACTAAATTTACCAGTTTTAGGATCTCTCCTTGAAACTGTTAAACAATGCCAATTGTCATCATCTAGTTTCATGTGATCTCCTCTATAATAATATCCTGGCCATCTAGTTTCTTCTCTAAACATCGTATGTTCAGTTACACATTGTGAGGTCAAAGCTCTATGCTTTAACTCCCAAGCTCTCATTAGTTGATGATAATCTTCTGCCCCAACATTCTCTAAATCCTCTTCTAACCAAGCTAAAAGCTCTAATCCTCTTTTAAGCATGTTAGCATTCGTCATATAATTTGTGGCTATTCCACCCACATATTCATCCATAATTCTTTGTAAACGCTGCAATCCTTGAATAGGAGAAATATAGCTAGGGGAGACTGTCCCACCAGTAATTTCATTTTGAGCAACAGTGTATGTTTCGAGAGGTTTATAAACCTTAGTTTTAAAATCCTCACACTGCTTATCAGATACTTTTAAATCTTCAGCTTTATTATCTTCAATATATTTAACTGCAGCTTTTGCAGCCAATCTACCTTCCGTGAAAGAACCTGATGAAAATTTATGTGCACTTCCACCCACAGTATCACCGGCACCAAATAATCCATCAACAGTAAGCATTCTATTATAGCCCCAAAAGTATTCTGGTGGAGATAAATCTTCAGGTCCACTAACCCAAGCCCCAGAACATGTTGCATGAGAACCCATAACATATGGTTCAGATGTAGTTAACTCTGGGTTAGTATATTTTGGATCAATATTTTGAGAAGCCCAAACTACAGCTTGACCTACTGTCATACCTAAAAAATTTTCCCATCCAACAGTTTCTAAATGAGGGTCTTGGAAAGCTTCAGTTGTAACCATGTGAATAGGTCCACCACCAGCCATTGTTTCTTGAATAAAAGCATGATTTCTTAGACAAGTAGGTGTTGGATGATGATCTATATATTCACCAACCAACTCTTTAGTTTGATCATACCATTTCTTTTCATAATTCTCACCATTAGCATTCTGGGTATAAGTTTTTAAATGTAAAAAATATGCACCAACTGGACCATATCCATCTTTAAATCTACATAAAACTATTCTGTTTTCCATTTGAGTCATTTTTGCTCCAGCTGCAATTGGTAATGCATAAGCTGAACCATTACTCCAAGGGGCATACCAAGTTCTACCCATTCCTTCTCCAACTGCCCTAGGTTTAAATATATGAGAAGCTCCACCTGCTGCAACTATTACAGCTTTTGCTCTAAATACATGAAAATCACCTGTTCTCATATTAAATCCTACAGCTCCACCAACTCTATTCTCTTTTTCCTCATCCATTAAAAGATGGGTGATCATAATTCTATTATAAATTTTATCTGCCGATTTTTTTGCAGCTTCTGCGACTATAGGTTTGTAACTTTCACCATGTATCATTATTTGCCACTTACCTTCTCTAAGATATCGACCTGTTTCTTCGTTCTTCATCATTGGAAGGCCCCACTCGTCAAACATGTGAACTGTTGAGTCTACATGACGTGCCATGTCGTACCCTAAATCTTCTCTAACCATTCCCATTAAATCGTTTCTAGCATACCTTACATGGTCTTCAGGTTGATTTTCACCCCACTGCATTCCCATATAACAATTAATAGCATAAAGACCTTGAGCTACTGCTCCACTTCTGTCAATGTTGGCTTTCTCAACACAGATAAT
>CACEKT010000030.1 GCA_902560225.1 uncultured Pelagibacteraceae bacterium | reverse complement strand
AATTTTAACACTATTAAGGTAGACGGCCAAATTGATGAAAAGGTTTCCGATGTCTTAAAAAAAATTGTTTTAAAAAGTAACAAACTACAAAATAGAATTTATTTTAAAAATATAATGAAAGAAGCAATAGCCGCTTACTCTGGATAGATCATTTTTTTAGGATCGACAATTTTATTGTAATCTTTTTCGTTTATTAGACCTGTTTTAAGAGTTTCAAATTTAAGTGTTGTGTTATTCTTCAAAGCAGTTTTTGCAATTTTTGCGGCATTATCATAACCAATATAAGGAGCTAATGCTGTAACAAGCATCAACGAATTATCAAGGTGTTCCTGGATTTTTTTTTTATTAGCTTTAATCCCCCTAACACAATATTGTGAGAAATTTTTTGTACTGTCAGCAATTAAATCTATTGATTGTAAAATATTATGTGCAATTAAAGGTTTGAAAACATTTAATTCAAAATGTCCATGAGAACCAGCCATTGTGATCCCGTTATGGTTCCCTATAACTTTAACACAAACCATAGTAACAGCCTCACATTGAGTTGGGTTTACTTTGCCAGGCATAATGGATGAACCAGGTTCATTTTCTGGTAAAATTAGTTCTCCATATCCTGCTCTAGGACCTGATCCTAAAAACCTTATATCATTAGATATTTTCATTAAAGCTACCGCACAAGTATTTAAAGTTCCTGAAAAATTTACAATCGAGTCATGTGCTGCTAATTCGGCAAATTTATTTGCCGCTGGTTTAAATTTAATTTTTGTAAATTTTGCAATTTCTTTAACGATCTTTTTATCAAAGTTTTTTTTTGAATTTATTCCAGTTCCTACAGCTGTCCCACCCTGGGCAAGAAATAAAATTTCTTTTAAAGCATATTCTATTCTTTCTACACTTTTTTTGACTTGTTCATGATATCCTGAAAATTCTTGTCCTAATGATAAAGGTGTTGCGTCTTGTAAATGAGTCCTCCCAATTTTAACTATATTTTTAAATTCATTAGATTTTTTTTTTAATTCTTTTTCTAAAATCTTTAAATTAGGCAATAATTTACTAATTGTTTCTTTTGCTACTGATATATGCATAGCAGTTGGGAAAACATCATTAGTTGATTGAGATTTGTTTACATGATCATTAGGATGAACAGGTTTTTTTGTACCCTTTTTTCCACCTAAAATTTCGATTGCTCGATTAGCAATTACCTCATTAACGTTCATATTTGTTTGAGTTCCAGAACCAGTTTGCCAAACTTTTAGAGGAAAATTTTCATCTAATTTACCTTTAATTACTTCGTCTGAAGCTTTTACAATTGCTTTAGATATTCTGCTATTAATTAATTTGTCTTTAGAGTGAACTATAGCAGCAGATCTCTTAATAATTGCAATAGATTTAATAATAGAAATATTTACAAGAATTTTACCTATATTAAAAAATTTATTAGATCTTTGTGTTGATGCCCCCCAATATTTATTATTTGGAACATTAACACTTCCAATACTGTCAAATTCTTTTCTTAATTTCATTGATTAATTTGTAAGTAATAAATAATGATTAACATACAATAAATTTAAAAAAACTTACAGGAGCAAAATGTCAAATTTTAATAAAGTTGGAACTTTTATGAAAACTTTTGGTCAAGAAGTCAAAAACAAAGCATCGTTTAGTACTGACAAAATCAATAAATTAAGGATAGATCTAATAAAAGAAGAATTAGACGAATTAACAGAGGCAATGAATAATAAAGATTTATTAGAGGTAGCTGACGCTTTAACTGACATCTTATATGTTACTTATGGAGCAGGTCATGCATTTGGAATTGATTTAGATAAATGTTTTGATGAGGTTCAAAATTCTAATATGAGTAAGCTAGATGAAAATGGTAAACCAATTTATAATGAATCTGGAAAAGTAATGAAAGGACCCAATTACTTTAAACCAAATCTCTCACAATTTGTATCTTAGATTTCAATTTTTAAGTCAATTGCTGCAGCACTATGAGTAATCTTACCGATTGAAATTCTATTTACTCCAGTCTTAGCAATTGATTTTACTGTTCTTAAATTAACATTTCCTGATGCTTCAGTTTCATAATGTCTTTTTGCAATTTTAATACCTGCTTTTAAATTTTTAATACTCATATTGTCGAATAAGACAGTATTAAATTTAAGACCCATAATATTTTTAAGTTGTTTTAAATTATCAACTTCAACAGTAATTTTTCTTCCTTTTTTCTTTTTAATTGCAAGAGAAACTAAAGTTTTTAAATCAGACGAAGCAATATGATTATCTTTAATTAAATATTCATCACTTAAATTAAATCTATGATTAGTACCTCCGCCTAATTTGACTGCATATTTTTGAATAACTCTTAGATTTGGAATTGTTTTACGTGTGCAACAAATTTTACATTTTTTTCCAGCTAACTTAACAAATTGATTTGTTTTAGTCGCAATACCTGAAATATGAGATAAAAAATTTAAAGCGACTCTCTCTGCTATTAATATACTTTTAGCCTTACCTTCAATTGCAGCAATTAATGAACCCTTTCTAACATGTGAACCATCTTTTTTTTTAATTATAAATTTAATTTTACTATCCACTAAAGAAAAAGCAGCTTTTGCAAATAATAAACCACCTATAATAGCATTTTGGTTTGATAAAAGTTTAACTTTAATAACTTTATTATTTTCAACTAAATTTGAAGTTATGTCTCCAGATGGGTAGAGATCTTCATTTAAAGCTAACTTAACAGAGTTTTTTATAAAATTTTTACTAAGTTGTATTTTAGACACTAAGTTTATCTGCCAACAGCAGCCATTCTTTCAACTGGAATTCTTGCTTTTCTAATTGTTTCTTTATCCATTATAATTTCTCCAGTTTCGTTTTCTAAACAATCCAAAATTTTTGGTAAGGTAATTTTTTTCATATGAGGACATAAATTACATGGTCTGATAAATTCTACGTTGGGATTTTCAACTTGAATATTATCACTCATAGAGCATTCAGTAACCATCATAACTTTTTGGGGTTGATTATTTTTTACGTAATTGATCATTCCTCCAGTTGAACCAGCAAAGTCACTTGCTTTAATTACCTCTGGCGGGCATTCAGGGTGAGCAATTATTTTAATACCAGGATTTCTTTCTCTAATATCATTTATCTCTTTTTCATTAAATTGATCATGAACCATACAGATTCCTTTCCATGCAATAATTTCGACATCTGTTTGTGAGGCAACATATTTTGCTAAATAATCATCAGGTAAAAATATAACCTTTTTTGCACCAAGAGACTCTACGATTTTCACAGCATTAGCAGATGTGCAGCAAATATCCGTTTCTGCTTTAACATCAGCAGAAGTATTAACATATGAAACAACAGGTACACCTGGATATTTCTCTTTAAGTAATTTCACATCTTTACCAGTGATAGATGAAGATAAAGAACATCCAGCATCCATATCTGGAAGCAAAACTTTTTTTTGTGGACTCATCAACTTGGAAGTCTCCGCCATGAAATGAACTCCAGCCATTAGTATTATATCTGCTTTGGTTTTTGCTGCTTCTATTGCAAGAGCCAAGGAGTCTGCGGCAACATCCGCTATACCATGATAAATCTCTGGAGTTTGATAATTATGAGCAAGAACAATTGCATTTTTTTCTTTTTTAAGTTGATTAATTCTATGAATATAAGGAGCATGCACAGACCATTCGATTTCTGGCATAACCTTTGAAATCTTTTTATAAATAGGCTCTGTTGCTTTCCTAACTTCTTGTGTAAATTCCATGATGTTTTTTACCAATTTGAAAGTTAATTGTCATTCATTTATTATGAGACATATTGCGGTCGTGCTGAAATTGGTAGACAGGCACGGTTGAGGGCCGTGTGGACTTAGTCCATGAGAGTTCGAGTCTCTCCGACCGCACCAATTTAACCTTTTTCTATTTGATCCAATCAGGTTTTGTGATGTTAAGATTTGCATCTTTAGTTTTAAAAATAAGTTTTTCATCAAAATTTTTGTCTAAATATTTAATTAATGCAAAAGGGTAATCATTTTCTATCAATACTTTTCCAATTTCACTTCCATTAGCATAAATACTTTCACCTTCTTTCAATTTTCCATCAATTAAATTTATTGCAAACAATCTTTTAGAAAGCTTATTTTTTAATTTTATTCTTGCTGTATTCTCTTGTCCAACATAGCAACCTTTTTTAAAATCAATTCCATTTAGTTCCTCATAATTGCACTCAATCCCGAATAATTTATTTTGTAGTTTATTTAAATCTTTTGGAACTATCCCAAGCTTATGACTAAATGAATAATAATTTTTCAATTTAGAGTCATGAAGATCTAATTTCTTTAATGATAAATATAATTTTTCTAAATTAATTATTAATCTAGCTCCTAATTGTTTATTTCTTGGATCTAAAAGAATTGGGTCTTCTCTATATTTTAAGGTAAAACCAGGAATATCTTTAGCTTCATCAAAAGTAAGAAATTTCTCATAGCTAAAAGCCGCAACTACAAATTCATTACTTAAGTTTAAGATTTCAACTTTTGATCTTAATTTATACATACTCAACTGTTTAAACAAACTATCTGCCTGTGATTTCTCACAATCAATTAAGTAACCAGATTTATGTTTTATTATTATAAATTCAAATAAGAATTTTCCTTGAGGTGACAATAAGGATGTGAAACAGCTGTTATTATTATTTACTTTGTTAATATCATTACTAATTAGATTTTGTAAAAAATCTATTGTATCTTCGCCGTTTAAATAAAGCACAGCTCTATCATCTAAAATATATACATTTTTAATATTCATAATTGATTAGTTAACACTTTTAATATAATAACTTTTTTTTCAAATGTTAGATCTTATAATTAAAAATGGTAAATGTTACATCGATGGTCAATTAAAAGATGTAGATGTGGCTATTAAAGATGGTAAAATTCATAAAATTGGTGAAATTTCTGAAGGATCTAAAGAAATAATAAACGCTGAAGAATTGTCAGTTTTGCCTGGATGTATTGATACTCAAACACATTTTAGAGAACCTGGTTCAACAGATACAGAGGACTTAAATTCTGGAAGTAGAGCAGCAATTGTAGGAGGGATTACAAGTGTATTTGAAATGCCAAATACAAATCCACCAACATCTACTAAGGTAGAGTTTCAAAGAAAGCTAGATCTTGCTAAAAATAGAATGTATTGCAATTATGCATTTTATTTTGGTGCAACAGCAGATAATGGAAATGAGTTAGCTGATTTAGAAAATTTAGAGGGTTGTTGTGGAATTAAATTATTTGCTGGATCATCAACAGGTAATTTATTGGTCGCTGAAGAAGAGGATATAGAAAAAGTATTTGAAAATAGCTCAAAGGTGGTGGCAGTTCATTCTGAAGATGAGGCAATCTTAAATATGAATAAAAAATTAATTAAAGATGGAGATGTTCATACCCACCCAGTTTGGAGAAGCGCTGAATGTGCAATCTCATCTACTAGACGAATAGTTCGAATTGCTAACAAATATAATAAGAAAGCACATGTTCTTCATATAACCACAAAAGAAGAGATTGATTTTTTATCTCAACATAAGGGAAATATTACATTTGAGATAACACCTCAGCATTTAACAATTTATGCTCCAGATTGTTATGACAAACTTGGAACTTATGCTCAGATGAATCCACCATTAAGGGATAAATCTCATTATGATAGATTGTGGTATGCGGTTAAAAATAACTTTAACGACACAATAGGCTCTGATCATGCTCCACATTTAAAAGAAAATAAAGATAAAGAATACCCTAATTCGCCTTCAGGTATGCCTGGTGTTCAAACACTAATGCCAGTGATGTTAAATCACGTGAACGATGGAAAACTTTCCTTAAATCAATTGATGAACCTTGTGTGCGAAAATCCAGTTAAAATTTTTGGAATTAAAAATAAAGGATTTATTAAAGAGGGATTTGATGCTGATTTTACTATTGTTGATATGAACAAAACAATCGAAATTAAAAATGAAAATATAGAGAGCAAATGTGGCTGGTCTCCTTTTAATGGATACAAATTCAAGGGCACCCCAGTAGCTACAATTGTGGGTGGAAATATAAAAATGAAAGACGGTAGAATTATGGGTGATCCAGAAGGAAAACCTTTAATTTTTTAAAATATTATTTTTAATAAGATCTTCTTTTATTTCAGTTAAAATTGCAGGATCATCAATAGTCGGAGGGACCTTGTAATCTATTTTATCTGCTATTTTTCTGATTGTTCCTCTTAAAATTTTCCCCGACCTTGTTTTTGGCAACCTTTTAATCACAATTACAATTTTAAATGCAGCAACTGGTCCAATTTTATCTCTAACCATTTGCACACATTCTTTAGAAATTGTTTGATGTTCTTTATCTACACCTGACTTAAGAACTATTAATCCTATAGGCAATTGACCTTTTAACTTGTCAGCAATACCTAAGACTGCACATTCAGCTACTGACTGATGTTCTGATAAAACCTCTTCAATTGCACCTGTAGATAACCTATGCCCTGCAACATTAATAATGTCATCAGTTCTAGACATTATCCAAATATAACCATCATCATCTATGTGACCTGCATCATAAGTTTGATAGTACCCTTCATAGTTACTCATATAATTTTCTTTATATCTTTGATCTGCATTCCAAAGAGTTGGGAATGTTCCAGGAGGCAATGGAAGTTTTACAACAATATCTCCCATTTCATTTGGTTTGGCTAATGTTTGATCTTCTTTAATAATTTTAACATCATAACCTGGGACAGCTCTGCAAGCTGATCCATATTTTGTTTCCATCATTTCTATACCAGTACAGTTAGAACTAATCGCCCAACTAGTTTCTGTTTGCCACCAATGATCGATTACTGGAACTTTAAGTAAATTTTCTGCCCATTTAATTGTATCTGGGTCTGCTCTTTCTCCAGCAAGAAATAAACTTTCAAAATTACTTAGATCATATTTAGAGAAGAACTTACCTTCAGGATCCTCCTTTTTGATTGCTCTAAAAGCTGTGGGAGCTGTGAACAAAGATTTGACTTTATAATCAGAAATTATTTTCCAAAAAGCTCCTGCGTCAGGTGTACCAACTGGCTTTCCCTCAAAAAGGACAGTTGTACATCCTTTAAACAAAGGAGCATAGACAATATAAGAATGCCCAACAATCCAACCAATATCACTTGCTGACCACCAAATATCACCTGAATCGATATTATAAATATTTTTCATGGTCCACTTAAGAGCTACTATGTGGCCACCTGTGTCTCTAACAATACCCTTTGGCGTTCCTGTTGTTCCTGATGTGTATAAAATATACGCAAATTCATTTGAATTAATTTCTACACAATCAGTATTTTTCGCATTTGAAAAAACTTCTTCCCAACTAATTTCACTTGGAGCATTTAATACAACTTCGTGACCAGCTCTTTGGAACAAAATCATCTTATTAATTTTATGATTTGCTAATTTTACCGCCTCATCAACAAGAGGTTTATACTCTACAGTTCTACCTGGTTCAAAACCACATGAAGCAGTTACCAATACTTTTGCTTTACTGTCATCTATTCTACTTGCGAGTTCAGTTGATGCAAAGCCACCAAAAACAACAGAGTGAATTGCTCCAATTCTCGCACAAGCCAGCATGGCAATTACAGCCTCCGGTATCATTGGCATGTAGATAATCACCCTATCTCCTTTATTAACTCCTTGAGATTTTAATCCTCCAGCAAATTTAGATACTTTCGATCTTAGCTCTTCATAAGTAAATTG
>CACEKT010000029.1 GCA_902560225.1 uncultured Pelagibacteraceae bacterium | reverse complement strand
TACTATTCTAAATTGTACAAGCGCATGTCCAAAAGGCTTGAATCCTGCAAAAGCAATCGCAGAAATTAAAAAAATGCTAGCTATTGCTAATGTTTAAATAGACTATTAAGAATTTTTGATCTAAAACACCGTATCCATGAAATTAATAGAACACTATGTAGGCGGAAAAATTATTCCTGGAGCGTCTGATAGAAAGAGTAAAGTTTTTAACCCAGCTACTGGAGAACAAGAATCTGAGGTTAGACTCGCTTCAAAATCTGACTTAGATCAAGCAGTAGAAGTTGCTAAAAAAGCATTTGAATCCTGGTCCTTAATACCTGCTCTACAAAGAGCAAGAGTAATGTTTAAGTTCAAAGAATTAATAGAAAAAAATTCAGATGAGCTTACTAAGCTTATCGTTTCTGAACATGGAAAAGTTTATGAAGATGCAAGGGGCTCATTAATAAGAGGATTAGAGGTTGTTGAGTTTGCGTGTGGTATTCCAAATTTATTAAAAGGTGAATTTTCTGAAAATGTTGGATCGAGTGTAGACAGCTGGTCAATGAGGCAACCATTAGGAGTTGTTGCTGGAATTACACCTTTTAATTTTCCTGCAATGGTTCCAATGTGGATGTTTCCTCTAGCTATAGCATGTGGAAATACTTTTATATTAAAGCCATCCGAAAAAGATCCATCCTGTCCGATGAGGCTAGCAGAGTTGCTTAATGAGGCTGGTCTTCCAGAGGGTGTATTTAATATAATAAATGGAGATAAAGAGTCGGTAGATGCTATTTTAGCAAATAAAGATATTAAAGCAGTAAGCTTTGTAGGATCAACACCAATAGCAAAATATATTTATGAAAACGCAGCTAAGAATGAAAAAAGAGTTCAAGCACTAGGAGGTGCAAAAAATCATTTAGTGGTAATGCCTGATTGTGATTTAAATGGAGCTGTAAATGGATTAATGGGTGCTGCATACGGATCAGCGGGAGAAAGATGCATGGCACAATCAGTTGCTTTAGCTGTTGGTGATATTGGAGATGAGTTAGTTTCAAGATTGTCTAAGAAAGTTGAAGCTTTAAAAGTAGGTCCTGGAATGGACAAGAATTCTGAAATGGGACCATTAGTTACTAAAGATCACTTAGAAAAAGTAAAAGGATATGTCGATCTAGGAGTTCAAGAAGGAGCTAAATTAGTAGTTGATGGCAGAAATTTAAAACTACAAGGTTATGAAAATGGTTTTTACATTGGTGGATGTTTATTTGATCATGTTAATAAAGACATGCGAATTTATAAGGAGGAAATATTTGGTCCAGTATTATCAGTTCTTAGAGTTAAAACCTTTGAGGATGCTGTGAAATTAATAAATAACCATGAGTATGGAAACGGAGTTAGTATTTACACAAGGGATGGAGATGCTGGAAGAACATTTGCAAATAAAATTCAAGTTGGTATGGTTGGTATTAACGTGCCAATTCCAGTGCCAATGGCATTCCACAGTTTTGGAGGCTGGAAAAGATCCCTCTTTGGGGATAGTGGGATGCACGGAATGGAAGGAATTAAATTTTATACAAAGTTAAAAACTGTAACATCAAGATGGCCATCTGGCATACGTTCCAATGCGGAATTTGTAATGCCAACAATGAAATAAGGAAAATAAATGACAAAAATATCTTTAATAGGAGCTGGTCAAATTGGAGGAACTCTTGCACATCTAATTGGCACAAAAGAATTGGTTAATGAAGTGGTTTTATTTGATGTAGCAAGTGGAGTTGCAAAAGGAAAAGCTCTGGATATAGCTCAATCTTCATCAGTAGATGGTTTTAACGTGAAATTTTATGGTACTGACGATTATAAAGATATTAAAGACTCAGATGTAATTATAATTACAGCTGGTGTTCCTAGAAAACCAGGAATGAGTAGAGATGACCTTTTGGGGATAAATTTAAAAATTATTAAACAAGTTGCTGAAGGAATAAAGCAAAATGCTCCAAATGCTTTTGTAATATGTATTACTAATCCATTAGATGTGATGGTTATGGCTTTTCAAAAATTTTCTGGTTTATCTGCAAATAAAGTAGTTGGGATGGCAGGAATTTTAGATAGTTCAAGATTTAAATTGTTTTTATCTTTAGAATTAAATGTACCTGTGAAAGAAATAGATTCAATGGTAATGGGAGGTCATGGAGATACAATGGTTCCAATGCCAAGATTTACAAAAGTTTCTGGAAAGCCTTTGATGGATTTAGTAAATGATGGAACAATTTCTCAAAAGAGATTAGAAGAAATAAATCAAAGAACAAGAGATGGTGGTGCTGAAATAGTTAAATATTTAGAAAAAGGATCAGCATTTTATGCACCAGCTGCTTCAGGGGTTCAAATGGCTGAAGCATATTTAAATAATGAAAAAAAACTATTACCATGTGCAGTTCAATTAAATGGAGAGTATGGAGTCAACGATGTTTATGCGGGTGTCCCAGTAGTAATTGGAAAACAGGGTGTAGAAAAAATAGAAGAAATTGACTTGGACGACAAAGAGAAAAAAGAGTTCATGCACTCTATTGAGGCAGTTAAAGCACTTTGGGAAGCAGCATCTAAAATAGATCCTGATCTTTCTAAATAACAATGAATATTCACGAACATCAAGCAAAACAAATTTTAAAAAAATACGGTGCAGTTGTCCCAGAAGGAATTTTTGGATTGACTGTTGATGAGGTAGTTGAAAAAGCTAAATCACTTAAAACCGAAAAATATGTTTTAAAAGCTCAAATACATGCAGGTGGCAGAGGTAAAGCAGGTGGAGTTAAAATTTTAAATACATTAGAAGAATTAAGTAGAGCATCTAAAGAATTACTAGGCAAAACTCTTGTAACACACCAAACTGGGCCTGAAGGAAGAGAGGTTAAGAGATTGTATGTTGAAGAATCTTCAAATATAGATAGAGAATTTTATTTGTCATGTTTAGTAGATAGGGCTAGTTCAAAGATTGCTTTTATATCAAGTGATCAAGGCGGAATGGATATAGAAGAAGTTGCAAAAAAAACTCCAGAAAAAATTATAACGACTAAAATTGAAATAAGTGATGAGATTTCAGAAGAAGATTGTCAAAATATAGTTAAAATTTTTAATCTAAATAATGATCAAAAAAAACAAGCAACATCTTTAATCAAATCAATATATACGATGTTTATTAGTACAGATGCTAATATGGTCGAGGTTAATCCTTTAATTTTAACTAAGGAAGAAAAAATTATTTGTTTAGATGCTAAAGTTAATTTTGACTCTAATGCTTTATTTAGACATCCTGAAATTATGGATTTAAGAGATTTAAATGAAGAAAATCCAACAGAAATAGAAGCTAGCAAACATGATCTTTCATATATAAAATTGGATGGCAGTATTGGGTGCATGGTTAATGGAGCTGGACTAGCAATGGCTACAATGGATATTATTAAATTATATGGTGAGGAACCAGCTAATTTTTTAGATGTAGGCGGTGGCGCATCAAAAGAAAAAGTCTCAGAAGCACTTAAAATAATTCTTTCAGATAAAAATGTTAAAGGAATTTTAATTAATATTTTTGGTGGGATAATGAGATGTGATGTCCTTGCAAAGGGAGTTGTTGAAGCTGCTAAAAAAATAGATATTCGAGTTCCTTTAGTTGTCAGACTAGCGGGAACGAATTTTAAAGAAGGTAAAGAGATATTAGATAATTCAGGATTAAAAATAATCTCTGCTGAAAATTTAGATGATGCAGCTAAAAAAATAGTTGAGGCAATAAAATAAAGTGTCAGTATTAATTAATAAAAATACAAAAGTTATATGCCAGGGTTTTACAGGATCTCATGGCACCTTTCATTCTGATCAGGCTATTAAATATGGAACAAATTTAGTTGGTGGTGTGACACCTAAAAAAGGTGGTCAAAGAAATTTAGATAGACCAGTCTTTAACAGTGTCTTAGAAGCAAAAAATGAGGTAGGTGCAGATGCAACAATGATTTACGTACCTGCAAAGTTTGCAGCTGCTGCCATTATAGAAGCAATAGATGCTTCTATTGAACTTATAGTGTGTATTACAGAAGGGATTCCAGTTCAAGATATGCTAAAAGTTAAAAAAAAATTAACTGGCTCAAAAAGTAGATTAATAGGACCTAATTGCCCAGGAATTATAACTCCTGGAGAATGTAAGATTGGAATTATGCCAGGAAATATTCATAAAAGAGGATCTGTTGGGATTGTATCTAGATCAGGCACATTAACCTACGAAGCAGTTGCTCAAACAACAGAAAATGGATTAGGTCAATCAACATGTATTGGAATTGGAGGTGATCCAATTAATGGAACAAATTTTACTGATTGTTTGGATTTGTTTCTAAATGATGATGAGACAGAGTCCATTTTAATGATTGGAGAAATTGGAGGAACAGCTGAAGAAGAAGCAGCTAAATTTGTTAAAAATCATAAAATTAAAAAACCTATAGTGGGATTTATTGCTGGAATAACTGCACCTCCAGGTCGAAGAATGGGGCATGCAGGAGCAATTATTTCAGGAGGAAAGGGTGGTGCAAAAGATAAAATTGAAAAAATGCAAGAATCTGGAATTACTATAGCTGAATCTCCATCAGTAATTGGAAAAACTTTGTTTAATAAACTGTCCAATTGAAAAATATTATTAGAAGATTATATTAAGTTATAAGATGTCTACATCAAAAAATCTTGAATTCAAAAAAACTTCATTTTTAAGCAAGTCTAACAGTACATTTATTGAACAAATGTATTTAAAATTTATAAATAAAGACTCAGACTTACCAGAAAGTTGGTCTAATTATTTTCAAGAAATTGGTGACGAATTAGATGTTATTGCTAATGAAATAAACGGGCCCTCATGGAGTCCTTCAAAAAGTAAAATTGATATAAATGAAATTCAAAAAAAATTAAAGAAAGATAACTATGATAGTAGGTCCAATAGTGCAGAAAAATTTAATTATCAGCTATTAGCAGATTCAAATAAAGACTCCATAAGTGCCGTATCATTGATTAGAGCCTATAGATTAAGAGGACACTTATTAGCAAATCTTGACCCTTTGGAAATGAGACAATCAGAATATTTAGATGAATTGCACCCAGAGTTTTATGGTTTTAAAAAAGAAAATTATGAAAAAAAAATTTTTCTTAATGGCGTTATTAATAAGAATTATGCAACCATAAAAGAAATATTAAAATTTTTAAAAAAAACTTATTGTGAAAATATTGGTTATGAATTCATGCATATATCAAATCCTGAAGAAAGAAAATGGTTTAGAGATAGAATAGAGAAAGATGAAAATGCTCTTAAATTTACAAAAAATGGTAAAGAGGCAATTTTAAACAAACTAGTTCAGGCAGAGGGGTTCGAAAAATTTCTAGCCAAAAAATATGTTGGTACTAAAAGATTTGGTTTAGATGGTGGTGAAAGTTTAATTCCTGCTTTAGAACAAATTATTAAAATTGGTGGACAGAATGAAATTAAAGAAGTTAAAATTGGCATGTCTCACCGTGGTAGACTTAATGTTTTAGCCAATGTATTACAAAAATCTTATAAAAAAATTTTTAATGAGTTTGCTGGTGAGGTAAATTCAAACTCTGAGGAAGGTGCCGGAGATGTAAAGTATCACCTTGGTGCATCTTCAGACAGGCAGTTTGATGGAAACTCTGTTCATGTTAGTTTAACTGATAATCCTTCTCATTTGGAAGCAGTCAACCCAGTAGTTTTAGGACAGACTAGAGCAAAACAATATTTTCATAAAGATAAGAATAGAAATAAGGTTATACCAATCTTAATACATGGAGATGCAGCTTTTGCAGGACAAGGTGTTGTTGCAGAATGTTTTGCTATGTCAGGATTGCCTGGACATAATACTGGTGGGACCATTCATATTATTGTTAATAATCAAATAGGTTTTACTACAAGCCCAAGATTTGCAAGATCTTCTCCATATCCATCGGATGTTGCTAAAATGGTTGAGGCCCCAATACTACATGCTAATGGAGATGATCCTGAGGCAGTTGTTTATGCTACAAGAATTGCTGCAGAGTTTAGATTAAAATTTAATAGAGACGTAGTTGTAGATTTAATTTGTTATCGAAGATTTGGTCATAATGAAGGGGACGAACCATCTTTTACTCAACCATTGATGTATAAAAAAATTAGGTCTCACCCTAGTGTATATAAAATTTATGGAAATAAACTTGTAAATGAAAATTCGATTACTGAGGAAATTTTAAATCAAAATGTTAATTCTTTTAAAGAATTGCTAGATGAACAATATAAAAGTGCTAAAGATTATAAACCCAAAATTGAATGGTTTGAAGGAACATGGTCAAGATATAAGCCAGAAAAAGGTAAAGACAAAAGAGGTGTAAGTGGTGTTGATGAGGTAAAACTGAAAAAAATATCTGATAAAATACACTCAATACCTTTAGAAAAAAATATTCACAAAACTATTATAAAAATACTAGCCTCTAGAAAAAAAGCTGTTGAAAGTAAAACAGGTATTGACTGGTCTACTGCTGAAGCACTTGCCTTTGGCTCTTTATTAGATGAGGGTTATCCAGTAAGACTTGTAGGGCAAGATTCAGGAAGAGGAACTTTTAGTCAAAGACATTCTGTTTTAAGAAATCAAGTTGATAATTCAAGATATATACCTTTAAATAACATATCCGATAATCAAAAAAACTTTGAAATTGTGGACAGTTTTTTATCTGAACTTGCTGTTTTAGGATTTGAATATGGATACAGTTTGGTTGAGCCCAATACTTTAACTCTATGGGAGGCACAGTTTGGAGATTTTGCAAATGGAGCCCAGGTTGTTATTGACCAATTTATTGCCTCAGGGGAAAGAAAATGGTCTAGAGCCTCAGGTATAGTAATGCTTCTACCTCATGGGTATGAAGGTCAAGGTCCAGAACATTCTTCAGCAAGATTAGAGAGATTTTTGCAACTTTGTTCAAATGATAATATGCAGATAATGAATTGCACAACACCTGCAAATTATTTTCATGCTTTAAGACGTCAAATGCATAGAGATTTTAGAAAACCTTTAATTATTATGACACCAAAATCTTTATTAAGAAATAAATACTGTGTTTCAAATTTAGATGACTTTAATAAAAAAAATACTTTTCATAGAATTTTGTGGGACCATGCAATAGATCCTAAATCAAAAGGTTTTATTAAACTTAAAGAAAAATCTAAAATTAAAAAGGTAATTCTTTGCTCAGGAAAAGTTTATTTTGATTTATTAGATGCTAGAGAAAAGTTAAAAAAAGATGATGTAACATTATTAAGAATAGAGCAACTTTACCCTTTTCCTGCAAAAACTCTTGTAAAAGAACTAAAGCCGTATTCAAAAAGTGCTAAATTTTATTGGTGTCAAGAAGAGCCAAAAAACATGGGTGCTTGGTTTTCAGTGAGAGATTATATCCAATGGACTTTGGATAATATAAAGGCTACTAATAACAATATTTTTTATATAGGAAGAAGTCCAGACGCATCTCCCGCAACAGGATTTGCCAAAAGACATATTTCTCAACAAAAAGAAATTATAAAAAAAGTTTTTGAATAATTAAAAATGAGTGAAAAAATTTTAGTTCCTGCTCTGGGTGAAAGTATCACTGAAGCAACAGTCGCCAAATGGTTAAAAAATACCGGTGATGATGTTGAAGCAGATGAGCCAATCGTTGAACTTGAAACAGACAAGGTCAATTTAGAAGTGCCTTCACCAATAAGTGGAGTTTTAACAAGTATAACTTCTAAAGATGGATCAGTTGTAGAGGTAGGGGCTCTTTTGGGTTCAGTATCAGAAACTTCAGGTAATAAGTCTGTTAAAACAGAAGAAGTTAAGAAAACAGTAACTACTCCAAAAGAAAATAATGTAATTAAGTTAGATCCTTCAAAAAAAGAACCAAAAATTTTTGAGGAAAAAACTAAAGAAGAAAAGCCATTAATCTTAAACGAAGAAGAAAAACCATTAGTTTTAACAGATGAAATTTTAGAAGAAGAGCCTCTAAAAAATAATGTTAAAAGTGAAAATTTATCACCTGCAGTTAGAAAAATAGTTGCAGAAAATAAAATTGATATTAGCTCAGTAGAAGGATCAGGCAAAGATGGAAGAGTTCTGAAAAGTGATCTTATAAGCTTAATGGGAGCAAATCCAGAACCTTCAGAAAGAAAAGTTAAATATGGTCAGGAAGAAAGAATTAAAATGACCAGATTAAGACAGACAATTGCAAAAAGATTAAAACAAGCACAAGAAAATGCAGCACTACTAACAACATTTAACGAAGTTGATATGACAAATATAGTGGATATG
>CACEKT010000028.1 GCA_902560225.1 uncultured Pelagibacteraceae bacterium | reverse complement strand
TTGAGAATTTAATTCTCCTTGTTTTACTTTATCACCATCTGCAAGCTTTGGAATAAACTTGCCCCAAGGTTTAGTTGTAATTGGTGAAACAAAATCCTTAGTTGTTCCATTTCTAAATTTTATTTTCCAAGAGATAGTACCTTTTTCTTCCTCTCTTCTTACTCTTACACTGTGACCCATAGGTGCAAAATCTGCATATCCTCTAACATCAATTGCATGATTTGGACAAGCTTTTACACATGAATAACATTCCCAACAAAAATTTGGTTCAATATTTTTTGCACGTCTAATATTTTCATCAATGTGCATAATATCTGAGGGGCAAATGTCTACGCAATGACCACAGCCATCACATCTAGTCATGTATACGAAAGTTGACATATTTATTTTTCTCCTTTGTTTATTATTATCATATTAATAATGTTTTGGCTCTTCTCTTTTTATGCCTAGGCCAAATTGCTCAGGTGCATCTGCTGGGGGTGGAAGATTATCTCTTGATCCATCAGCTTCGGCTAAATTTTTTTGAATAGCAGCACCTGGCTTATAAAACATATGTGCAAATTTTGACCAATATACACCGCCAAATAAAATTAAGTTAGATGCCAAAAATAAAGTTAGAAATAAATATGCTAGACCCATTTGACCATTAAATTGTGTATAAGACCAAGCCAAGCCAAAAGTAGAACAAGCAAGTAACGCTAATACAAATAAATCTGCTTTAATTATTCTGTACCATGGGTGAGCTTCTGCAGAAACATCAACTCTTAAAAAAAACCAAAACCAATAACCACCAATACATGTTAAAACAGCACCAACATGCCAAAGTATTGACCATATAGATGACGAAGACTTATCAGCACCTGTATAGCAAAAAACTAACATTGCTGAAGATACCCAGAATATAATTGTTCCGTACATTCCTAGTACATGAGCTAATCTTCTTTTTCCAAAACCAAGTTCAGACGTAGTGCCAATATCATAAACAGTAGTCTTTGCTATAATTGATGCTCTCTCACCTACTCCAATATCTCTAGTTGCTTGAAGTTTTGCTTTTTTAGCATTATTTAAAAAGTAAGTTAAATTCTTGTGGCTGATCATTTGAATTATTGTGCCAAGTGCAATCAACACAACCATTACAATTATGAAGCCTTGCATTGCAATTGGCGGCACAATTTCTGCTAATATAGAAAATGGATTAGTTTCAAACATTATACCCTTATGTTAAATCTTTTTTAAATAATTTGAAAGTTTTCTAATCTAGATAATTCTTTAGTTCAACATAAACTATTGGTCATTTTGTCATTAATCACAACTTATAATTTATAATTTTCGTTTGTAATGTTGTTTTTTTGGAATTACGGCTCTAACTCCACCTTGAGGATTCTCAACATCACCTTCTCTTCTGGGAATCAGGTGAATATGGCAATGCATAATCGATTGGCCAGATACTTTACCAATATTAGTTCCTATATTAAAAGCTACAACACTTTTGTCTTTACTTTTTATTTCTTGCTTAATAATTTTAATTAAATCATTACAAGCAATTAATTCATCATTAGTTAATTCAAAATAATCACTTAAGTGCCTTTTTGGAATAATTAGACAATGGTGATTAGATACAGGATAAGTATCATAACTTGCATATGCCAAATCATTTTCGTGGGCAATACCACTAATTTTTGAATTACAAAATAAACAAGGGTTATTAGGATCTCTCATTATTTATATCTTGGAGAACTGTTAACTGCTGAGTTATAGAATCTTAAAAGGAGATTATAAAATTTTAAACTTTTTCGTCTCCACTTGATTTGATCAATGGTTTTAACTGAAGCAACACCTTTTCCAGACCCTATTAAAATAATCTCATCATATGTTTTTAAAGAACTAATCAATATATCTTTTTTAATAATTTTTTTGATTTTAGTATTAAAAAAATTATACGTGATTCCTTTGTAAAATTTATTTATTGGTGAAAATATTTTTTGATCCTTAATTAAAAATATATTAGAAGTGCCTGTTTCAAATATTCTTTTATTAAAACAAAGTCCTATATCAGACTTTGAATTATCAAGTTTTGAAAGATACTTTAAAATTTTTTTATATTTTAGGTTCTTAAATTCTGGCTTATGACGTTTTAAATTAACTAGCTTAAGATCAAAATTAATTTTTGGTTTTATTCTTTTTCTTAACGAAATTGATAAGGTAGTTTTATTTAAAGCTATACGAAGTAAATGATTATATTTTTTATTAAAATTAATATTTTGTTTTAATAATTTTAAAATTTGGGATTTAAGAGATTTTTTTAAAATACCATATGATTTCGCAGATTTTATTAAACTATTTAAGTGATCTTTAAAAAACAATATTTTTGGAGGTGAACCATAAATCCGCATCGTAGTAAATACACCATGATCACCCCAAAGATCTTTAAATACAATTTCTTCAAAGTTCCTAAGCTGATAAGATTTTTTTAATAAGTAAGTTACCATTTTTAGTTAAAAAAGATTCTGGGTGAAATTGAAATCCATAAATTTTATCAACATTATTCTCAAATGACATTGCAGCATTTGTAATATCACACCTCATTGTAATATAAAAATTTTTAGAATTAAATGGTTCATCTAATTTTAACGAATGATATCGACCAACTTTAAATTTTCTGCCGTCACTAAAAAGTTTGCTTGATTCATTAACAAATACCTGAGATTGAAAACCGTGATAAATTTTATTTTGCTCAATTATTTTACCACCTTCATTAAATAATATTTGCTGAAATCCAAGACAAATACCTATAATTCTTTTTTTACCTTTAAATTGATTATAGATTTTGGATGACAATGGATAATCTCTAGGTGATCCAGGTCCTGGTGAGAAAACAAGTGTAGTAGCTTTATTTAATTTGGATTTATTAATTTGACTAAAATCATCACATTCAACTTTATCGAATAAAGAAAATTGATGAATTACATTATGTGTAAAGGAGTCTTTATGATCAATTACATATATCATTTAAACAAATCAATTAAAGCTTTAGCCTTTATAAAATTTTCATTAAATTCTTGATTAGCATTACTGTCAATCACAACACCAGATGCTACAGAGATTTCAGAAAAATTTTTGTAATTTAAAAGAGATCTAATAATAATATTAAATCTCATATCACCATTATACTTAATAAATCCAAAGGAGCCTGTATAAATATTTCTATTTTCTTTTTCTTGATGATTTAAGAGATTAAGTGTGCTTATCTTTGGGCAACCAATGACAGAGCCGCCTGGCATCATTGCCTTTATAATATCAATATTTTTAACTTCTTTTCTAAGCTTACCTTTTATTAAACTTACGTAATGATATAGATCTTTATATTCTTCAACCGACTTCTCTTTTTTTATTTTTACAGTTCCAGGTTCACAAACTCTTGATAGATCGTTTCTCTCCATATCAACAATCATATTATGTTCTTTTGTTTCCTTAAGATTATTTCTAAAAAAAATTAATGCTTTTTTTTTATTCATATTCTTAGTTTTTCTTAAAGTACCTGCTATCGGTTTTGTTGATATAGATAAGTTTTTTTTGGTAATTAAATTTTCTGGTGAACAACTAATAATTGAAAAGTTTTTATCTTTTATCATAAATGCTTCTGGTGCCAAATTACTTCGAGTGAGTTTACAAAAAAAATCCAAAGGATCAATTTTTGATTTATTTTTATATTTTGTACAAATTTTAATTTGATAAGTTTGTCCTGATCTGATTTTTTTTTTAAAATTATCAAAAATTTTTTTATAAGAATTCCGATTTATATTTATTTTAAATTTCTTAAATACTTTATGACTATTATTAGAATTGTAAAAAAGATGTTCTTTTAAAGTGATTATAGTTTCAGGCTTATAAAAAATTCCTTTTGGAAAATTAATATTATTTTGTTTTGGTAATTTCACTCCAATAAGATTATTTAGTATTTCATATCCAAAAAAACCTATTAATAAGTCAGTTTTTTTATATTTTTTTTTTAATCTATATTCAGTATTTAAAAATCTATAAATATTTTTATTATTTAAAATTATTTTCTTTGAAAAATCAGTGTAAAGGTCAAAACCATTTTTTGTTTTATAAATTACAAAAGGTTGATTTGAGTTATTTATTTTATCTAAGGATTTAACTTTAATCAATTTTCTACGTTGTTTGAAGTCTTGCAACTTGTTTTTCTATAATAGGTAAATGTATTAAACCAGCAAAAATAGACAATGCGATAGATATGTACCAAGCATAATCATAAGAACCATATAAATCATGAAATACACCTCCTAAATAAGCTCCCAAAAAAGACCCAACTTGATGACTTAAAAAAACAATTCCATACAACAAACCAATATGTTTAGTACCAAAAATAAATCCTACTAATCCCATTGTAGGAGGTACAGTTGAAAGCCATAAAAATCCAAAAAATATTCCAAACAAAATAGCTATAATTGGACTTGGTGGTAAAAAAATAAATACAGCAATTACAATACCTCTAGCTAAATATATTGCGCTTAACATCAATTTTTTACTATATTTTTGAGCTAAGTATCCTGAGGTTAATGTTCCAGCTATATTAAATAGTCCTATCATCGAGAGTATTGTAACTGTGCACCATTCAGGCAAACCTCTATCATTAATGTAAACTGGTATATGTGTTGCAACTAAAGCAATATGCCAACCACATACAAAAAAACCTAATGTAAGAAAAATATAGCTTTTACTTTTAAATGCTTCGTTGAGAGCTTCTAATGCTGTTTGCTTATCATCTACTTTGCCACCAACAACATCTTTAGGGGTAGTTAGATAAAATGCTAAAATCAAACCTATAGCTATAAAACTTGCAAAAATTAGAAGTGTGCTTTCCCATCCGAATTCTACCAATGAATATCTTGTGAAAACTGGAGACACAAAATATCCAAAAGAGCCTGAGGCCGTAACGATACCAATAGCTGCAGTTCTATTAGATTGTGGAAAATGTTTAGCTACAACCGAAACTGGGATACTAATTGCAGTACCTCCAAGCGCAACCCCGATTAATACCCCAATTCCTGTTACAAAATATAGACCAGTATTGTAATCGGATACAAGCATAAGAATACCAAGCAAATAAAAAATAAAGCCAATAAATACAGCGATGTGTCCTCCATATTTATCTGTTATTGCACCAAACCATGGAGCAAAAGCACCCCATAAAAACATTTGTAGTCCTAATGCAAAACCGAATTGTGATAATGTCACTCCTAAATCAATTGAAAAATCAAAATAAAACATTCCAAAAGTTTGTCTAATGCCAAGTGATATTATAACAATAAGGCAGGCTGAAATTAATGTAACTAGTACAGTTTTATTTTTAATAAATTTTTCAGAACTCATTTTTTTAAAACTTTATTTCACGTGCTTTAAGGCTCGTTTAAGATCAGCAATTAAATCATTAGGATCTTCAAGACCAATATGAAGTCTAACTAATCTTTCGTTTTTATTTAGATTTAAATATTTTCTATTTCCTCTCTCAGATTTTCCTTGATGTAAAGCAAGACTTTCAAAACCACCCCAGCTATAACCATAACCAAATAATTTTAATGAATTGACAAATCTTATTACTGAATTTTTATTTTTTGTCTTTATCATTAATCCCATTAAACCAGATGCACCAGAATAATATTTTTTCCACATTTTATAATTTAGAGATCCTTTTTTGTAAGGATATAAAAGCTTAATCTTTTTATTCTTTGATAAAAACGCAGCTACTTTCATTGCGTTATCTTGATGTTTGTCCAACCTAACGTCAAGAGTTCTTAACCCTCTTGTAATTAAATAGGCATCATCTGGACCTAGTCTTAATCCTGTTATCTTTTGAGCTTTTTCGACATGCTTAAATACTTTTTTATTTACTGCCAAACTTCCACCCATTACATCAGAATGACCAGAATAATATTTAGTAGCTGATACAATTGCCATATCAAAACCTAATTTAATTGGCTTAAAAAAATATGGTGTTGCCCAAGTATTATCTATTGCCGTAAATATTTTATGTTTTTTTGCTATTTGAATAACTTTAGATAAATCATGAAATTCAAATGTGTTACTTCCTGGATTTTCAACAAAGATAAGTTTTGTCTTCTTTGTGATATTTTTTTTTAAAGAATTTAAATCATGAGGATTATAAAATGTGGTTTTAATTCCAAATTCTTTTAAATAGTCTTGTGTGAGCATCCTAGTAGGATTATAGACTGGATCAACTGTTAGAATCTCATCCCCTGGTCTAACAACACTAAAAATTGCCAGAAATACTGAACCAAAACCAGTTGGAGTTAAAAATGTGAAATAACTTTCCTCAAGTTTTGATAAAATCTTTTGTAAAATATGAGTTGTAGACGTTCCTTGTCTGCCGTAATCAAAATAGCCTCCTCTTGGGTCTTTTTTATACTTTGACTGAGTTTTACGAATATCATTCATTGATTTGAATATAATTGTTGATGCTCTAACAATTGGAGGATTTACTGACTGATTATGAAAGTCCTTAGAGGTATGTTTTAAGAATGTTTTAAAAGAATTAGTCATAAATAAATTTGATATGTTTATAAGACAATGCTATATCCCCTAAAAATGTCAATTAAATTAATAAATAGGATTTAATGAGTTACCCAAAAAAACACAGAGGCCGAAGAAAACAGGGCTCTAAAAAGAGAAGAGCTAAAAGAAAAAACAAGAAAAAATAAGTTTTTTATTAAAAAAAATAAATTAAAGAATAGCATTATCGTTTAGTTCAATAAATGAATTAACATATTTTGAAAATTTTCGATTTCTATTATCTAAGTTATTATTTTTAATAAAAGAATTTACAAAAGAGGAATTCTTAAGATCATATTTTAATTCAACAATTGTTTTGTCTAATTGCAAATATTGGGTTGGATATTTTTGAAAAATATTAAGATTATCATCAACCGTTAATCTTAATTTTTTGTTTGGTAATTCATAATAATTTCTTCGATATTGTATAAATAAAGTTTTTTTTAAATTAATCTTTTTGTCTAAAATAAAATTTATATGTTCAAAACCTTTACGATTTATATAATTAGCCAAATCGTCAAAATTTTTAAAAACTCCAATTTTTTGGACTTTTTTTTGAGTAACAAAATTAATTTTTTTTTTTTCTTCTATAAAAACTTCAGAATTGTTTAAATTATTATACCATCGTAATCTAATTTTTTTTCTATTTCCAAAGCCATTTATATTATCCCAAACATCTTGATAAATATCAGTATCAAAATAAATAGAATTTACTGTTCTCTGAGAATATTGCTCTTTGAACATACCTGACATGAGAAAAAACTTAAAAGAATCATCTCCATTTCTATAAACAAATTTTTTTTCTAGTCTTCTTTCCATTATTTATTCTTAATTTGTATAATTTCATTAATTTAATAAATTTTTGAATTGATGAAACTATCATTTAAATTTCCTAAATATTTTTTATTATTAATCAATAGTTTAGTATCTTTTGATTGAAGAATTTTTTTTTCATCTAAATTTTGTATATTATCAATTTTAAGACTTGGTTTTAAAAACTCTTTCTTTTTATTAAATAAAGCAATATCAAAATTATTATTAGCTAAATAAACATCTTCAAAATGTGCGCTAGATCCATCTTTAACAGCTAAGGCTATATTATTATTTGAAATTTTTATATCGTTAATAAACACCTCAGATTTTTCACCGACACTTATACCCTTATCAAAAACTTTATCGATTTTTAACTCTTGTCCGGTAACTTTAGCTCCTGAAATATCCAAACAATCATTATTTATATTTAAACAACTTACATTAAAAAAATTCAATTCACCAAAATCAACATCAAACGCATCTGCCTTCATATTATTGAAATATATATTTGTTAGAGTACTTTTTGAATTAATTATATTTATCCCGTCTTCATTATTAGAATCTTTAATATATATGTTATTCAGATTTACTTTTGAATTTATGAAGTTAACTCCGCCATAAAGAATATAACTTTCTAATCTGGGCTTTGATAATTTTTTAAATACAAGATTACTAAGATTAAAATCATTATTTATAAATATTAAAGAGCCTGAGCCATCCTCTGATTTAATCTCACTCAAATTATCTTGATTGTTTATAAAGTTAACCTGGCCCTCTATAAATAGAGTTGAACCATTCATAATATTAATGGTGCTCTCTTTCTCAAAAATAAAATTTTCATTTTTATTAATTATTGTATTTTCTGATAAATCAATATTTGATATCACTTTATAATTTTGATTATCAACTTTTATAATATCAACATGTTCGCTCAAATTTTCAAACTTTTCTTTTATATTAAAGTCATTATCGTCTGCCATTGTAATATTTTCATCCATTAGAAAAAGTTTTGTTTTATTTAAAGTGGTTATTTGTATTTTTTTGCATGAGTTTTTTAGATAAAATGATCTACTTCCAAATAAAAAGAATTTTTTCTTATCTTCTTCAAATAAACATTCTTTTGTTTGAGCCAAAACTGGAAAGGGATAAATTGTTCCATATTCCTCAAATTTTAATATATCGTTATTATAAGAAATATTTATGCTATCTAAATTTGTAGAATTAATTCTTGATTTTATTAATTTTGTTCTCTTTAAAAGATATTCATCATCGTAGACAAAATATCCAGCTCCCGTTCTTGTAATCTTATC
>CACEKT010000027.1 GCA_902560225.1 uncultured Pelagibacteraceae bacterium | reverse complement strand
TAAAAATTTTTTTAATTAAATCTTTGATTATATAAATTTTCAAAATCGATTTTTTTTTCGATTTTTATTTCTGGATATCCTGAATTATGGAGAACATCCAAAAGAGATTTTTCTAAATCTGGATAAATATCAATTTGAACATCACATAATATAATTTTTTCCAGTTCTTTTTTATCCTTCGTGTCCTCATTCATTTTAATAATTGTTGCAAAAATAATTTCAAAATACGATTTTTGTTTATTTTCTTTTTTATCTTCAAATTTTAAAGTTGTATTTATTTCTATTACTTTATTTTTTAATGCTTTAGAGGTTATATCTATACCAAGTTGGTATTGACTTATATGATCTTTAACAAATAAATAAGTTTCAATATTAGGAGTCTCACTAGAAAGATCTTTAATATATTTTGCTAAAATTTTATATTTTTTTGTCATTGTCGTCTTCTATATCTTCAAACTCTCCATCAATAAAATTATTTTTTTTTTCTCTTTTAAAATTAAATTTCTTTATAAAAATGCTTAAAATGAATTTCCGACTTATTGGAAAGATTATTAAAAAACCAAGAACATCAGTTGCAAAACCAGGTATAATTAACAATAAAGCTGCAAATGCGATTGCTGCACTTGATATTATTTCATATGCAGGTGTTTCATTTTTGCTTAATTGCATAAACCCTGACTTAAGAGTATTTAAACCTTCATATTTAGCATAGTAAATTCCAACAAAAGCTGTGATAAAAATTAATATTATCGTACTAATCGCACCGATTTGTGATCCAATTTTAATTAAAAGATAAATCTCAATTACTGGTATTAGAATTATAGATAATAATAGCGGGTTCATTTGTCCCTAATCTAAATTGCTAGTTGAAATTAATCAACTTAGTAATTACTATATACATATGAGTTACAGTTTTGAATATATCGATATAATTCTTTTAGCAATGATTGCTGGGTTCATTTTTTTAAGATTAAGAGGAATTTTAGGAAAAAGAACAGGTTTTGAGGGGAAAGTATCCCCATCATTTGATAAGATTATCAAAGATATTAAAGTTAAACAAACTACAAATGCAAATGATAAGTTTGATGATAACGCAAAGAAAGAATTTTTAAATGGTGCAAAAATTGCTTATGAAACTATAATTACAGACTTTAGTGATAATGATAACAAATTAACTACTAGCAAATCACTTCTAAATAATCAGATATTTAATCAGTTCAATGATGCTTTAAAAGAAAGAAATGAAAAAGGACATTTTGCTGAAATAACTTTTATTGGTATTAACTCCGCATCTATAAAGGAACACAAAAAAATTGGAAAAATTTTAAATGTTACAGTAGATTTTATTGCAGAGGTAATTACCTGTATTAAAGATAAAGATAAAAAAATAGTTTCTGGTGATCCAGAAAAAATTAAAAAAATTTATGACACTTGGGTTTTTTCAAGAGATACAACATCTAATAATCCTAATTGGCAACTCGTAAATATATTAACCTAATTGAACGATAAGATTTCAGATAAAGATAAAAAAGATTGGGAAAAATTTTTATCAAGCAAGGAAAAACTTCCAAATAAAGATTTAAAATCTTCTAAAGAAAAAACACAAAAAATAAGATCTTTGGATCTTCATGGTTACACACTTCAAGAAGCAAATCTAAAAATTGAGAATTTTATTCAGCAAAGTTATTTAGATAATGTAAACAAGATAATTGTTGTTACGGGCAAAGGTTTACATTCGCAAAATGAAAATGATCCTTATGCCTCTAAAGACTTAAGTATATTAAAGTATTCTGTGCCATATTTTATAAAAAATAATAATGAATTAATGAAAATAATTAATGAGATAGATAACGCAACGATTGAAGATGGTGGTAGTGGAGCGTTTTATATATACTTAAAAAAAAAATTTTAATATTATTTCAATAACGAATTTTTATGTTTATTTGGTTGGCCTCATATCCAAAAAGTGGAAATACCTTGGTAAGAGCTTTATTGGCATCATATTTTTTTTCAAAAGATGGAAATTTTAATTTTGAAACTATTAAAAACATAAAACAATTTCCTAACTCTGATTTGTTTGAGAAAATAGGTATTGATATTAAAAATGAAAAAGAAGTGTTAAAAAATTACATTAAAGCTCAAGAAAATATAAACCAAAAAAACTCAACTCAATTTTTAAAAACTCATAGCTATCTTTTTAATATTGAAAATAACCCTTTTACTGATTTAAATAATACATTGGGTGTAATATATATAGTTAGAGATCCTAGAAATGTAGTAAGTTCTTATGCACACCACGCCGCTATTTCTATAGATGAGGCAGCTTACCAAATAACTAATTCAATAATTTGGGGAGGAGATTTAAAAAGTAATCGAGTTTCGGATAGAACTAAAGTTTATTTAGGTTCATGGAGCAGTAATTTTCACAGCTGGAAATCATTTAAATCAATAGGAAAATATTTGTTAATTAAATATGAAGATTTAATTAATAATAAAAAAGAGACATTTATAAAAATTCTAGAGTTTATTCATAAATTACAAAAAGTTGATTTTACGGTTGATACCCCAAAACTAAACAATGCAATAGAATCTACAAATTTTGAAAAATTGAAAATTTTGGAGAAAGAAAAAGGATTTATTGAAAGTAAAGTTGATATAAAAACTGGAAAAAAAATTCCATTTTTTAATTTGGGAGCAAACAACAATTGGAAAAAAATTTTAAATCCTAAAATAGCACACAAAATAGAAAACTCTTTTAAGAAAGAAATGGTGGAGCTAGGATATCTTTAATTTTATTAAAGTATAAATTTTGATAAATCTGTATCTTTAACTAAATTATCTAAATTTTTATTAATATATTCTTTATTTATAATAATTTTTTCTCCAGATCTATCAGTTGCTGTGAAGCTAATTTCATCTAAAATTTTTTCTATTATAGTATGAAGTCTTCTTGCACCTATATTTTCAACTGTTGTATTTACTTCCGATGCTATATTTGCAATCGTATCAATTCCATCTTCAGAAAATTCAAGATCAACATTTTCAGTTTTAAGTAACGCAACATATTGTTTTATTAAGCTAAAGTCAGGTTCTCTTAAAATTTTTTTAAAATCTTCACTTGTAAGCGCTTCAAGCTCTACCCTAATTGGTAATCTTCCTTGAAGTTCAGGAAGTAAATCAGATGGTTTTGCAAGTTGAAAAGCCCCTGATGCAATGAATAATATATGATCGGTTTTAATTGGACCATGTTTCGTATTTACTGTAGTTCCTTCAATTAAAGGTAATAAATCTCTTTGAACTCCTTCACGCGAAACATCACCACCAACTCTATCAGTTCTTGCAGAAATTTTATCTATTTCATCTAAAAAAACGATTCCATTATTTTCAGTTGATATTTTCGCGGCTTTAATAATTTTATCTTGTTCAATCAGCTTATCCGACTCATCATTAATTAAAATTTCATGAGACTCTTTTACAGTCATTTTCTTTTTTTTTTCTTTATTTCCCATTGATTTACCGATCATTTCACCGATATTAATCATGCCAACGTTTGCCCCAGGCATACCAGGAATTTCAAAAGAAGTATTTCCTGCACCAACATCACTAACGGCAATTTCTATTTCGTTATCGTCTAAATCACCATTTCTAAGTCTTTTTCTAAAACTTTCTCTAGTTGCTAAACTTGCTTTTTTTCCTACTAAAGCATCCAAAACTTTTTCTTCAGCAGCTTTTTGTGCCTGGGCTTGAACTTCTTTTCTTTTTTTTACTTTTTCCATTGAAATAGCTATTTCAATTAAATCTCTCACAATCTGTTCTACATCTCTCCCAACATATCCAACCTCAGTAAATCTTGTAGCTTCAACTTTAACAAATGGTGCCTCCGCAAGTTTTGATAGTCTTCTAGAAATCTCAGTTTTTCCAACTCCAGTTGGTCCAATCATTAAAATATTTTTAGGTAAAACTTCATTTTTCATTTCACCCTGAAGCGCTTGTCTTCTCCATCTATTTCTTAAAGCAACAGCAACTGCTTTTTTTGCTTTATTTTGCCCAATAACAAACCTATCTAATTCAGAAACAATTTCTCTTGGAGATAATGAACTTACAAGCGAATTATCTTCCTTCATTTTTTTATCTTTAGGTACTAAAGGGGTTACGTTTGAATTTTCCATTATATTTTAAAAACTTTAACATTATCATTTGTGAATACACAAATTTCAGAAGCAACTTTAATTGCTTTTTTGGCAATTTCTTCTGCAGTCATTTCAGTATCCATTAAAACTTTACCAGCAGCTAAAGCATAATTTCCCCCAGAACCTATGCCAATAATATCTCCTTCGGGCTCCAAAACATCCCCCGTTCCAGAAATAATATAGCTATTATCTTTATCGCCAATAGCCATAAGTGCCTCTAACCTTCTTAAATATTTATCTGTTCGCCAGTCTTTTGCTAATTCAACAGCAGCTCTTGATAAATTACCTGCATGTTTCTCAATCTTTGCTTCTAGTCTTTCAAATAAGGTTAATGCGTCTGCAGTTGATCCTGCAAAACCAGCTACTACATCTCTTTTCTCGATTTTTCTGACTTTTGATGCTGTACTTTTAACAACAGTATTTCCCATACTTACCTGTCCGTCTCCAGCAACTACTACCTCATTATTTTTTCTTACTAGCACAATTGTTGTCATGTTTAATAAATGGTAATTATTTTTGATACTTCAAGTGTTGATACTGATATTGATATAGAAGGATTATGTATATATACCATTAAAAGTATATGGCTAGAAAAGGAAAAGTATCTCGAAAAACAAAAGAAACCAGCATCAATGTTGAAGTAAATATTGATGGAAAAGGCAGATACCAAATTGACACTGGTATAGGTTTCCTTGATCATATGCTTGAGCAGTTATCAAAGCATTCTTTAATTGATCTGAAGGTTAAAGCAAAAGGAGATACACACATAGATCTTCATCACACAACCGAGGATACAGGAATTGCAATTGGCGAAGCTCTAAAGAAAGCTGCTAAAAAATTTGTAGGAATAAAAAGGTACGCTCATACAGTTATTCCAATGGATGAAACATTAACCAGAGTTGCTATTGATATTTCAAACAGACCTTACTTAATTTGGAAAGTGAAATTGAAAGTTGAGAAACTTGGTGAGATGGATACAGAATTATTCAAAGAATGGTTTCAAGCTTTCTCTCAATCTGCAGGTATTACAATGCATGTTGAAAATATTTATGGTGATAATAGCCATCACATTATTGAGTCTTGTTATAAAGCATTAGCAAGATCGTTAAGAGCTGCATTAGAGATGGATCCAAGAAATAAAAAAAGTATTCCATCCACTAAAGGCTCATTATAAGTTTAATGAACGTCACAATTGTTGATTATAATTCGGGCAATATAAGCTCGGTCATAAACTCCTTTAAGGAAGTTGCTAAAGATAAAGCAAATATCGAAGTAACCTCAAATTTAAATAAAATTAAATCTTCAGATAAAGTTATTTTACCAGGGCAGGGTTCGTTTAAAAGTTGTGTTGATGCCTTAAATAATATCAAAGGTTTAGTTGATACACTAAACGAATTTGCCATTAATAATAAAAAGCCGCTTCTTGGTATTTGTGTTGGACTTCAAATGTTTGCCGATATTGGTTATGAGGAAACTGAAACAAAAGGGCTTGGCTGGATATCAGGAAAAGTATCGAAGATAGATAACCAGAAAGGAAAATATAAACTACCTCATATTGGCTGGAACCAAATTAACATTGTTAAGGATAGTAAAATTTTTAAAGACATAGAAAATAATTCTCATATGTATTTTGTTCATAGCTATGAATTTATTCCAGAGGATGAAAACGTAATTTCTGCAACAACCGAGTATTCATCAAATATTGTTTGCTCGGTTGAAAAGGAAAATATTTTTGGAACTCAATTTCACCCAGAAAAGAGTGATAAAATTGGATTACAAATGATTAATAATTTTATAAATTTATAAATGAAAATATTTCCAGCAATAGATATTAAAGACAAGAAGTGTGTAAGGTTGGTTAAAGGGGACTTTGATAATAAAACCGAATATGAAATGTCTCCAGTGGAACAAGCGGGTAAATATAAAGATTATGGTTTTCAAAATCTTCATATAGTTGATTTAGATGGAGCTTTAACAGGTGAAACAGTTAATTTGGATATAATTCAAGAAATAGTAAAAAAATTTGATCTTAAAATTGAAATTGGTGGAGGTATTAGAAATTTTGAAAGTATTCAGAAATATACAGATGCTGGTGTTGAAAAAGTAATTTTAGGAAGTGCTGCTATAAAAGATAAAAATTTTTTAAAAGAAGCTTGTGAAAAATTTCCAAATATAATTGCTTTAGGTTTGGATGCTAAAGATGGTTATTTATCTATCTCAGGCTGGAAAGAAAATTCTAATCAACTAACCTTAGATTACTTAAAAGAAGTGAATGATTTTGGTGCAAGCAGATTGATTTATACTGACATTAATAGAGATGGAATGAAGCAAAGTCCTAATTTTGAAGAGACAGCAAAGGTTGCTAATACATCCAATTGTCCAGTAATTATATCGGGTGGAGTTTCTTCAATTGAAGACATTCAAAAAGCTAAGGAATTAAATAATAGTAATATTGAAGGTATAATAGTTGGAAAAGCTATCTATGATGGCGATATTAAATTAGAGGAACTTGTTCAGGAATTGAATGCTTAAAAATAGAATAATACCATGTTTAGATGTTAAAAACGGTCGTGTAGTTAAAGGTATTAACTTTGTGGATTTAAAGGACGCAGGAGATCCTGTTGAGCAGGCTAAAATTTATTCTGATGGTGGTGCTGATGAAATTTGTTTTTTAGATATCACTGCTTCAAATGAAAATAGAGACACGATTTATGATGTAGTCGAAAGAACTTCTAAGAATTGTTTTGTTCCTTTAACAGTTGGAGGAGGCGTTAGAAGTATTGAAGATATTAATAAATTGCTTAATTGTGGTGCTGACAAAGTATCTATAAACACAGCTGCAGTTCAAAACTCAAAAGTGGTTGAAGAAAGTTCCAAAAAGTTTGGCTCGCAATGCATTGTTGTTGCTATTGATGCAAAAAAAAATGGAGATACTTGGGAAATATTTACTCATGGTGGAAGAAACTCAACTGGAATTAATGCTATTGAATTTGCTAATAAAATAGAAAATTGTGGTGCAGGAGAATTACTTGTAACTTCTATGGACAAAGATGGAACTCAATCTGGATATGATATTGAATTAATGAGAAAAATTTCATCTAATGTAAATATTCCAGTAATTGCATCTGGTGGCGTTGGAACATTAGATCACTTAGCTGAGGGAATAAAATCTGGCGCAAGTGCAGTTTTAGCTGCATCTATATTTCACTATGGAACATATTCTGTTAAACAAGCAAAACAATATTTGGCTTCAAAAGATATACCTGTTAGAATTTAAAATGTTGAAAATATTAGAGGAACTAATTTTGCTTGCTAGAGAAAGAAAAAATAATCCTGTGGAAGGTTCTTATACAAATAAACTCTTAGAAGATAAAAGTTTAGTAAAGGAAAAAGTTCTCGAAGAAGTGAACGAGTTAATAGAGGCTGTGGAGGAAAACTCAAATAAGATACACGAAGCTGCTGATGTTTTCTATCATCTGATCATTTATCTTGAAAGAAATGAAATAAAAATAGAGGAAATAATGGACGAATTGGCTTCTAGAAAAAAATAAACTTACAAATAATACTTATAAAAACTATAAGTATCTTATCACAAAAATCATTATATACTTTTTTAAATGAGCCATAAATTTTATAAACCAGTACGAGCTAGACTTCAAAGAAGTGAGTTGGCAGTACCCGGGTCATCTCCAAAGATGTTTGAAAAAGCATTAAATTCAGAAGCTGATTATATTTTTTTAGATTTAGAGGATGCAGTTTCTCCAAATGATAAAATTTCTGCAAGAGCAAATATTATAAAAGCTCTTAATGAAATGAATTGGAGAGAAAAAGGAAAAACGATTTCAGTAAGAATAAATAGTTTGGATACTCACTACATGTATAGTGATTTAGTAGAACTAGTTGAGCAAGCTGGCGAAAATATAGATACGATTTTAGTTCCCAAGGCTGGAACTGAAAGTGATGTTTATATGGTTGATTGTTTGTTAACTCAAATAGAAACAAACAAAAAAATCAAAAATAAGATTGGAATTGAATGTTTGATTGAAACGGCTTTGGGCATGTCAAACATAAAAGAAATTGCAAAATCAAGTGAAAGATTAGAAGCTTTGCATTTTGGTGTTGCAGATTATGCTGCAAGTTTAAGAGCAAGAACAGTTGTTATTGGAGGACTTAATCCAGACTATCCAGGTGATCAATGGCATCATGGTTTGTCAGAGTTAGTAATGACTTGTAGATCTTATGGTTTAAGAGCAATAGATGGACCGTTTGGTGATTTTAATGATCCTGATGCTTATATTGCTGCAGCTAAAAGAGGGGCAGCCATTGGTATAGAAGGTAAATGGGCAATACATCCCTCTCAAATTAAACTTGCAAATCAAGTTTTTTCTCCACCCGAGACCGAGGTCAATAAAGCAAAAAGAATTTTAGAAGAATTAGATAAGGCGGCTAAAGAGGGAAAAGGAGCCGCACAATTAGATGGCAGAATGATCGACGCAGCCTCAGCTCGTATGGCTGAAAATATTGTTAATATTGATAAATTAATACATACTAAATAAATATGGATATACACGAGTATCAAGCAAAAGAAATTTTATCAAGTTTTGGAGTTACAATCCCAAGAGGAGGGATAGTTTATAGTCCTGAAACAGCAGAGAACAAAGCCAGAGAAATAGGTGGATCTAAATGGGTTGTTAAAGCACAAATTCATTCAGGCGCAAGAGGTAAAGCTGGAGGAATTATAGTTTGCAACTCTCCTTTAGAAGTTGCCCAAGCTACAGATAAATTGTTAGGAAAAAAATTAGTTACCAATCAAACAGGTCCAGAGGGAAAAATTGTTAATAGAATATATATTGAAGAAGCTACAGATATTGAAAAAGAATTATATCTTGGTTTAGTATTTGATAGAAGTTCAGAAAGTATAATGGTTGTTGCTTCTACTGAAGGTGGAATGAGCGTTGAAGAAATTTCAAAAGAGAAACCTGAAACAATTATTAGATCAAAAATTGAGGTTGCGGTTGGTATTCAAAATTTTCAAGCACGAGAACTTGCGTTTGGTTTAGGAATTGATCAAGAACTAATTAGAAGAGCCTCTGATACAATAATAGGATGTGCAAAAGCTTTTAGCGAACTTGATGCAACAATGGTTGAAGTAAATCCATTAGTAGTTTCAAAACAAAAACAAATTCTAGCATTAGATTGTAAAATGAGTTTTGATAACAATGCAATGTTTAGAAGAGATAAAGTTTCAGAATTAAGAGATAAAACGCAAGAAGATGAAAAAGAAGTTTTTGCATCGGACAGAGGTTTGAATTATGTCAGTCTCGATGGTAATATTGGGAATATAATTAATGGTGCAGGTCTAGCAATGGCTTCAATGGACATGATTAAATTAGCTGGTGGACAACCTGCAAATTTCTTAGACGTTGGGGGAGGAGCCACTCCAGACAAAATTGTAAAAGCATTTAGATTAATAACGATGGATGAAAAAGTAAAAGTAATATTGGTTAATATTTTTGCAGGAATTAATAGATGTGATTGGGTTGCTGAAGGAATTGTACAAGCTCTAGACAAAATAGAAATAAAGGTTCCACTTGTAATAAGATTGGCAGGGACCAATGTAGAAAAAGGTAATGAAATATTAAAAAATAGTAATATTAACTATATTGCTGCTGACACTTTAGAAGAAGCAGCAAATAAAGCAGTTAAAGCGTTAAAAGGTTAGTAAAGTGGCAGTTATTATCGATAAAAATTCTAAAATTTTAATACAGGGTTTCACTGGAAAAATGGGATCGTTTCATGCTGATGAAATGATTAAGTATGGAACCAATGTTGTTGGAGGAGTTACTCCTGGAAAAGGTGGCCAGAAACATTTAGATAGACCTGTTTTTAATACAGTTAAAGATGCCGTAAAACATACGGGTGCTGATGCATCAATTTTATTTGTTCCTCCTGCATTTGCTGCAGACTCAGCAATGGAAGCAGCTGACGCTGGTATAAAAACTTGTGTCGCTATAGTTGATGGAATTCCATCTCACGATATGATCAGAATTAAAAGATACATGAGAAGATACTCTAGAACTCAAAAAATGACTTTAGTTGGTCCTAACTGTGCTGGAATAATAAGTCCAAGCAAATGTATGTTGGGAATTATGCCGGGGCATATCTATAAAGAGGGTAGAGTGGGCATAATTAGTAGATCAGGTACTCTTGGGTATGAGGCTGCTCAGCAACTTAAAAATTTAGGTATTGGAGTATCAACAAGTGTAGGTATCGGAGGAGATCCAATTAATGGAAGTTCATTTAGAGATGTTATAGAAAAATTTGAAACAGATAATGAAACAGATGTCGTGTTAATGATTGGAGAAATTGGTGGTCCCCAAGAAGTTGCAGCAGGTCAGTTTGCAAAAGAGAATATGAGCAAACCTGTAATTGCATATATAGCAGGTCTAACTGCCCCAAAAGGGAGAGTAATGGGACATGCAGGAGCTATAGTTTCAGCTTATGGTGAAAGTGCTATAGAAAAAGTTGAAATATTAAAAGAGTGTGGTGTAACGATTTCCAAAAATCCATCTGTTATGGGAGATACAGTTAAATCAGTTTTAGGTAAAATTTAGTGATGGTTTATGACGATCAAAATATTTTTGCTAAAATTTTAAGAGGCGAAATTCCTTGTAATAAAATTTATGAAGATGATTTTGTATTATCATTCTATGATATTAATCCTCAAAAAAAAATTCATGCATTGGTA
>CACEKT010000026.1 GCA_902560225.1 uncultured Pelagibacteraceae bacterium | reverse complement strand
TTTAATTTTTATAACTTGGATCTTCTTTGTCTAGGATCGATCTAATAGCTTTTAGATGTAGATCTTTTGCGTCTGTTGAAAAATTTTCCCATTCTTGTGCAGTTTTTTCTGCAACTTCATCACTTACTATTTTAAGTTTTTTTTGAGTGGATAAAGCCGTGATGTATGTTTCACAGGCTCTTTCAAAATAATACAGTTCATCAAAAGCTTCAGCAACTGTTTGACCTGTTGTTAAAACTCCATGATTAGCCATAAGTAAAACTTTTTTATTTCCAATTTTAGAAGCCATTTTTTCTGATTCTTCTTCAAAACCCATACCACCAAAGTCTCTATAAACTCCAACTCTATTAAAAAATCTCATAGTATTTTGATCGATTGGAGGAAGCGTAGGATCTTCTAGTGCGGCTAATGCAGTTGCATATTTTGAATGTACATGAAGTATGCATTTTGCGTGAGGAACCTTCTTGTGTATAGATCCATGGATATGCAATGCAGTAGGATCAACAAGTTCTGGCTTATCTTTAAGTTCATTTATTTTACTTTGTTCTACTAAAAATAAATCACTAGCTTTTATTGAGCTAAAATGCATACCTGTTCCATTTACATAAAAATCCTCGTTTGAATTTGGAGCACAAACACTAAAATGATTTGCAATTGCTTCATGCATATTAAGTTTTGCTGTCCACCTAAAAGCAGCAGCTAAATCTTTTAAAATTTCTAATTTTTCCATAAAGTTTGTGCTAGTATAAATATAAAAAAAAAATGAACAATAAAGTATTTATCTCATGTGCGGTAACAGGATCTGGCGATACAGCAAGCAAACACCCTGATTTACCTAAAACACCTGAACAAATAGCAAATGCATCAATAGAGGCTGCTAAAGCTGGTGCTGCTATTGCTCATATTCATGTTAGAGAAGATGACGGAACCCCAAGTAGAAGACTAGAATTATATAAAGAGGTTGTTGATAGAGTTAGATCAAGTGATACTGACGTAATATTAAATTTAACTACTGGTATGGGTGGAGACCTTGACATCGGCCAAGGTAAAAATCCATTAGAATTTGGACCAATGACCGACATGGCAAATGTTATGGAGAGAATTGCCAATGCAGAACAATTTCTTCCAGAAATTTGTACATTAGATGCTGGTACTCTAAATTTTGGTGATAGCTCAGTTATTACAGTAAATACCCCCAATGATTTAAGAAAGGCTGCAAAAAAATTAAAAGATATAAAAGTTAAGCCAGAAATAGAGGCTTTTGATTTAGGCAATATGTGGTTTGGAGCACAATTATATAAAGAAGGATTATTAAGCGATCCTCCAATGTTTCAAATGTGTTTGGGAATACCATGGGGTGCTCCAGCAACAACTTTAGCAATGCAAGCAATGAAAGATATTATGCCACAAGAAGGTGTTTGGTCTGGTTTTGCAATTTCAAAAAATGAAATGCCTTTTGTAGCCCAAACTATTTTAATGGGAGGAAACCCAAGAGTTGGACTAGAGGACAACTTATATTTGTCAAAGGGACAATTAGCTACAAATGCTCAGTTAGTAGAAAAAGCCGTAAGAATTGCAGATGAAATTGGTTATTCACCAATGACGCCAGCTGAAACAAGAGAAAAACTTAAACTTATTAAACATAAATAATTTTAATTATAAAATCTAGGACAACTTTTTATTTCAAAAAAGAATTATAAATCTTTATTTATTAAGTATTTAATAGCCTAACTTTTTATCAATTTGGTTTATTAAATTTTTCTTTTCTATAAATAATTTCAGATTTTTAATAAATATATTTAAAGTTAATCTAACATAATCACCATTATCATCTGATGATACGTGAGGTGTTATTATTAGATTTGGTGTATTCCAAAGTTTTGAGGATTTATCTAAAGGCTCGTGTGTAAAAACATCAAGAATTGCTCCAGCAATTTTGTTATTATGTAATTTTTTAGATAACACCTCATAATCCATTACCGATTGTCTTCCAACGTTTACTATTCCGCAATTAGGTTTAAGCATATCAAGTCTTTCTTTGCTTATAAGATTTTTTGTATCCGGAGTTTCAGGAACTGCTAAGTATAAAAAATCAGCATTTGGTAAAACATTATCTATTTTCTCAACTGTGATTACTTCATTACAGCCTTCTACTTTTTTACCTTTTTTATTTACTCCTATGACATTTGCTCCTAATAGATTTATATGTTTTGCCATTGAAGAACCAAGAGAGCCTGTTCCAACCACAACTACTGTTTTACCAGCAATAGGATTACTAAAAAGAGATATAAATTCTTTATTTTTTTGATTAGTAACAATTTTAGTTATGTGATTTTGCAACATTAAAATAGCCATAAGTCCATACTCTCCGGCTTTTTTAGCATGAACACCACTACTATTTGTTAATACTAAATCATCAAACATCCAGTCCAAAGGAAGCAAATGTTCAACTCCTGCTGAAACAATATGAATCCATTTTAAATTAGGTGAAATTTTTTTCAGGTTTTTTGTTGGAAAATTCCATGCTAATAAAATATCAGAATTTGACATAGACTTTTCAAAATTTTCTTCGTCCCAGTCAACGAATATTTCTAATTTATCTTTTATTTCAGGATGGTCTTTAAGTGCTTCATCTAAATGTTCTTTGGTAATTGTAAAATTTTCTTCACCTTCAGCATCTGTAGGAAACGAGCCTGCTGCCCAATGATTATTTTTAATATGTATTTTAATTTTTTTTTCCTTATTCAAAATTTCCTCTAGCTTCCATTTGTTTGAGATTTTTTATAATATTATGGTCTCTATCCTTAAGCGACATATCCTCAAAATTAAATTGCATTTTCATGACCGATGAACAAATTAATTTAACATATTCTTTATCATTGTTATCTTTTTTTGGGGCTTTTAATACCGTATCTTGACCGTTTGTTCTTATGACTTCTCCTTTAGTTTTTTGAGGTTGGGGTGGTTCAAGTCCTTCTTCTAAATCTTTAATTAATTTTCTTATTCTTCTCCTGTATATCATGATGCCTTTATCAGTCGGCATTAAATGCTCTCCTTTATGACTACTAATTGATCCCATCCCCTCAACAGCTTCCGCATCACCAGGGCTTCTTTGTTTTTCTTCTTTAGTTCTATTAGAAATTTCACCAGCTTCAATTCGTTCAAACCCCTCTTGATTATTGTATTCTATGGGATCTCCTCTTTCACCAAAATTTGCCCAAGCAAGAGCAACGCAGTGATGATCATCAATAGGCACAACCCACCTTGTAAAAGAACTTCTTCCAAAATATTTGCTTTTTGTACCATCAGCAGCAAAAGCAGCACCAGCCTGAGTAAAATTTGGTAAAATTAATTCATTTACTCTTACCCACACATTTTCATTTATTCTTCTTGTATTACATCCTAAATATTGAATTCCTCTTTCATAAAATTCTATTTCTCCAACTTCAGCAAAACCCTCAGAAAATTGAAGACCTGAACTTTGACCATGTAAAAATGAAGTATGAAGAGGATCCATAATAGCATCTAAGACTTGAACCCAATTACAATCATAATCTATACGATAAGGACTTGAAATATTTCCTGGTATCTCAAAAGAATCATAATGTGGAAATTCTGGCATGGTATCCATTGGTCCTAAATAAGAAAATACTAAACCATTAAATTCTATAATGGGGTAGGCTCCAAGTTTAAAAGTTTCTCTTATTTTCTTAGCTTGTTTTGATTCTGGATCTTCGCCAGGTGTTTCAAGTATTTTACCATCAGGAGAAAAAAGCCATCCATGATAACAACACCTAATCCCTTCATCTTCAGTCTTGCCATAAGTCATTGAGGCTCTTCTGTGAGGACAAGCTTTATGTACTAATCCAATATTTCCTTTTGATGTTTTAAATATGACTAAATCTTCTCCTAAAATTCGAATTTCTTTTGGCACTTCACTTACCTCAGATGTTAAAGCAACAGGATGCCAATAACGTCTTAGATATTCTCCACAAGGTGTATTAGGATCTGTTCTTGCTAAGGCCTCATCAATTTTTGGCACTACAGACTGTTTATAACCTCGAAAATCTTGTTGTATAAATTTGTTGTTATCCATTCAAATGTATTAGCAAAATATTTTATTGTAAATCTTAATATTCTAAAATAGGGTTTTCAATATAATTAATAATTTTCTACTAGCATATGTCTAAAGAAAAAAATTTGGTGAGAATCAAGAAATCAAAAAACGCTAATACTATATTTGGTTTACCAGCAAAGTCTTATATTGATGAAAACTTTTGGAAAAAAGAATGTGAGACAGTTTTATCTAATGGTTGGTTATTTGTAGGTTTTGCCCATGAACTTAAAAATCCTGGAGATATAAACCCTATTTTTGTTGCAAATAAACCAATACTACTTTTACGTAATAACAATAATGAGATAACTGCTTTTCATAATGTCTGTAGTCATCGATGTTTAAAGCTTGTTGATGAAAAGAAAAATGTGGGAAAAATAATTAGCTGTCCTTATCATGCTTGGTCTTATGGTCTTGATGGAAAATTAAAATCAGCACCACATGTTGGTGGAACTAATCAACATAAACCAGAAGGATTTAATTTTTCTGATCATGGTTTGAAACCAATAAAAATTCATATTTGGCACGACTGGATATTTATTAATTTAAATGGAAAAGCAAAAAAATTTGAACAATATGCAAAACCTCTTATTAAAAAATTTGAAGATATTGATTTTACAAAATTAAAGTATGCAGCAACTCTTGATTTTGGAAAAATAAATACTAATTGGAAATTTCTTATAGAGAATTTTATAGAGCCTTATCATGTACAATTTGTTCACAAAACTACTACTAATCAGCCTTTAAAAGATCATTATACTATTGTTGATGGAATATGTTACGGAAGTGGAGTGAATGTTAATGAGGAGGATACAAAAAATAGTTCAGCTTTGTCAGTAACTTCTAAATATTTATCTCTCTTTCCAAATTTTATAATTGGCACGTACTTTCCTAATCAAATTGGTGTTTATTTAAACATACCAATAAGCCCAGGCATCACTTCACAAAAAAGAATAATTTATACGACTGACGGTAAAAATATGAGTGATGAAGAAATCAAAATGGTTAAAAATATATGGTGGAATGTTCACAAAGAAGATCACGAAATGTGTGAAAGACTTCAAGAAGGTAGAAATTCTCCAGCATCTCATGATGGTGGCCTTTTATCGCCTGTATGGGAAAAGGGCGTTCAAGCATTTCAAAAACTAATAGTTGATGCTACAATAAAATCTTCAAAATCAATAAAGAGGAAATAAAATGTCTAAAGAAATTAATCTAGAAGGATATCGACTGGCCCATACAATGATAAGAGTAAAAGATCTAGAAGCATCTTTTAATTTTTACTGCAAAACTTTAGGTATGAAAGTTTTAAGAAAAACAGATTATCCTGAAGGAAAATTTACAAATGCTTTTATTGGATATGGACTTGAAACCGAGTCGCCTTGTTTAGAGCTAACTTGTAATTGGGATCAAAAAGAAGATTATGATAAAGGAAATGGTTGGGGGCATGTATGTATTGAAACACCCGATGTTTATAAGGCCTGTGAAGATCTTGAGAAACTTGGTGTAAATATTACTCGTAAACCAGGTCCTATGAAACATGGAACAAGAGTTATTGCTTTTTGTGAAGATCCTGATGGATACAAAGTTGAATTAAATGAACCACTAAAACTATAATTGAAAGGAAACAAGAATGTCAAAAAAACCACAGTTGTATAAGTTTAAAGACATAGAAAATAGACTTCACACTTTAGAGCCAGGCAAAAGTTATATTAAACCGTTTGTAACAAGTAAAGTAAGTAATACCATGTGTGGAGGGTTAAACTTTTTAAATAAAGTATCTGTACCATGGGATTTAACTTGTGATGAAATAATTTACTGTATGGAAGGTACCTTTAGATTAACATGTGATGGACAGTCTTATATTTGTAACCCTGGAGACGTTCTATATATACCTAAAGATAATCATATTGCATATGAGTGTGATGAAAAATGTGTAATATTTTATGCTGCATATCCTCATGATTGGAAACAAAAAGCGGGCATAACTTTTGTTCCTGGAATAGATCCAGAAGATATGCCACAATAAAAAAGATTTAAGGAGATCAATATGAGCAAAAAAGAAAAAATTTATTATGAAAATTTTAAAGATGCAGTTGAGCGAAATAGAAAAAAATTACCATCCGTTTATAAAAAATTAAAAAATGCTGGTGTAAAATATGTTTTATCTAGCTGGATTGATCTTCATGGCATTCCAAAATCAAAACCAGTTCCTATGTCTGATTTTGAACCATTATGCTTAGGAAAAGGACCGCAATTTGCTGTTCACTCAATCTCTTTTGTTCCAGAACTTACGCCAGCCGACTCTGATCAGGTAATGTTGCCAGATTTAGATTCTGTTTATATTTGTCCTTGGGATACATCAACTGCAATTATTTTTGCAGATCTTTTTTGGGAAGATAAACCCTATAACGTTTGTCCAAGACAAGCTTTAAAACGAAATATGCAAAAAGCTCAAGATGCTGGATATAAAGGAATGGCAGGTGTGGAGCCTGAGTTTATTGCTATGAAATATGATGAAAATGGTCAACCTATTAAAGCTATAGATACTGATCCTATAAAAGGAATTAGGCCAAGACGGCAAGCTTTTGGTTATGATGTTGAGCACTCATTGGACTCAATGCATTTTTTAAAAGAGTTAATAGATATTCTTAATGGTTTAGGGTGGAAACTTCATGACGTAGTTGCTGAAGGCGCTTATTCACAATTTGAGCTCGATTTTCATTATACAAATCTTCTCGAGATGGCTGATAGATTGGTTTTTCTAAGAATTCTTTTAAAAGAAGTGGCAAAAAAACATGATATGTTTATTACATTTATGCCTAAGCCAACAATAGGTGATTGGAGATCAGGGGCTCACATAAACTTTTCCATGGTTGATAAAAATGAAAAAAATATTTTTGATGGTGGAAATAAATGGTCTAAAGAATCTTTATTTGCAGTAGGTGGACTGATGAAACATTCAGAAGCACTAACATCAATTACTTGTTCAACCGTTAATTCATATAACGGATTGGTACCAAGAGTAGGTGGATTTGAAGGTGGTACTGTTACTTGGGCACCAACAAATATTACATATGGACATAATAATAGATCTGCTCAGTTTAGATTGCCACAAAACAGATATTGCATTGAAAATAGAGCTGCAGATATGACAATGAATGTATATTTAGCCTTTTCAATGACACTTTCAGCAGCTGTAGAGGGAATTCAAAAAAAAATTCATCCAGGAAAACCAACTGATCAAGATCTTTATGATATGACTGAAAGTGAATTTAAAAAACTTGGAATTAAAAGACTTCCAAGAAATTTACTAATGGCAATAGAAGCCCTTAAAAATGACAAATTGTCTGAAGAAGTAATAGGATCTGTTATGAAAAAATCTTTACTTACTTATAAGAATGATGAATGGGAAAGATATCATCAAGCAGTAACTGACTGGGAAGTAAAAGAATATTTAAGACTTTATTAATTCATGATGAATTATAAAAAGTTTAATTTAGGTAATATTAAACTTTTATCAGGTAAAATTTTAAAGTCAGCAGAACTTGCATATAAAACTTACGGTAAATTAAATAAAAATAGATCAAATGTCATAGTTCTTCCAACTTTTTATACAGGAAGTCATGTTAGGAATGAGGGGTTTATAGGAAAAAATAGGGCAATTAATCCGAATAAATATTTTATTGTATCTATAAATATGTTTGGAAATGGTTTTTCTTCATCTCCAAATAATTCTATAAAAAACCAATCTGGTTCAAAATTTCCAACATTAACATTGTGGGATAATATTTACTGTCAACACAAACTTCTTACAGAGAAACTAAAAATAAAAAAAATCGCTTTAGTTACTGGTTGGTCCATGGCTGGTTGCCAATCTTATCAATGGGCTGCTCAGTATCCAGAAATGGTAAAAGCAATTCTTCCTTTTTGTGCCTCATCTAAAACATCAATTCACAATCATGTATTTTTGGAAGGTGTTAAAGCTGCACTTTTAGCTGACAAAAATTGGAATAAAGGTAATTATAAAAGACAACCAGTTGAAGGCTTAAAAGCTTTTGGTCGCGTTTATGCAGGATGGGCCTTTTCTCAAAATTTTTATAGAGAAAAATTATATAAAAAACTTGGTTATAAAAACTCAGAAGAACTGCTGAAAGATTGGGCAAATGATCATGCAAAAAATTGGGATGCAAATAATTTACTATCGAAATTAAAAACATGGCAATTAAATGATATAAGTAAAGGACCAATTTATAATAATAATTATATTAAAGCACTCAAATCAATTAAGGCAAAAACAATTTTAATGCCTTGTAATCAAGATCTATATTTTAGAACTGAAGATAATGAATATGAAAAAAAATTTATTCCTCGTTCATCGCTAAGACCAATAGACTCATCTTTTGGACATTGTGCAGCAAATCCTGGAAATGACAAAAATTTTGAAAAAAAACTAGATAAAAATATTAAAGAGCTTTTAAATTAAAATGACAAAAATGAATACTGTGGCAGTAATAGGAACTGGTGTAATTGGAGCTGGATGGATAATTAGATGTTTGGCTCATAATAAAATTGTTTATGCGTACGATAAAGATCTTAAATTAAAAAAAAATTTAATTGCTGAGATTAAGCGAACTTGGCCTTATGTAAAAAAACTTTTTAACAAAAAAACACTTAATCTTAAAAATTTTAAATATTTTACTTCTATTGAAGAAGCTTTGAGAGATGCAGATTTTATTCAAGAATGTGCAAGCGAAAATTACACATTAAAAACTAAATTAATGAATCTTATAGGAAAATATGCAAAGAATAATGCAATCATTTCATCAAGTTCTTCAGGATTATTGCCAACAAAAATTTATTCAAAATGTAAAATTCCTGAAAGAACTTTGATAGGACACCCATTCAACCCAGTTTATTTGTTACCAGCTGTAGAGATTGTTCCTGGAAAAAAAACCTCAAAGAAATATTTAAATAAAGCAAAAAAATTTTATAAATCTATTTCTATGAACCCGATTATGGTTAAACATGAATTACCTGGTTATTTATCAGATAGATTACAGGAAGCTTTATGGAGAGAAGGGTTGCATATTATAAACGAGGGTCATGCTACCACAGAAGATTTAGATAAAGCAATTGAAGATGGACCAGGTTTAAGATGGTCTTTAATGGGAACTTTTTTAACTTTCCATTTAGCTGGAGGTAAAGCTGGAATGAGACATATGTTGGAACAATTTGGACCAGCCTTAAAACTTCCATGGACAAAATTAAAAGCTCCAAAACTATCAAACAAATTAATTAATAGATTAGTTAAAGGAACAAAAAAACAATCCAAAGGAAAGTCGGTTACTAAAATTTCAAATATCAGAGATGAATACCTTGTCGAACTTCAAAAACTTAGAAAAAAATATGAAATAAAATTAAGATAAATTAATCATTTCTTTCTGTATTGCCATCTACAGATATTACTTGTCCTGATACTTTACTTGAGTCATCTGAAATTAAAAAAGCACACATTTTTCCTATATCATCTTCTAAAATCCATTGTTTCATTGAACTCATAGAAATAAAATCCTTTTCGATAGATTTTCTTGAAATTTTAGTAAATTTTGCTTTATCTCTTATAACTCTTTTCATTCTATCGCCCTTTATTGTTCCAGGGCATACTGCATTAACTCTAATATTAAATTTACCAAGTTCCATAGCCAAAGTTTTTGTAATTCCAATTATTGCCCACTTGCTTGCAGCATAAGGAGAACGTAAAGGAAAACCAAGAATACCAGCTGTTGATGAGATATTAATTATTGAACCATTTTTAGATTTTTTAATTAGTGGTATAGCTCTTTTCGTAAAATAGAAGTGACTATTAACATCTGTATGTAAAGTATTTTCCCAATCCTCTGAATTTAATTTCTCAAGAGATCCTGTTGGTCCGGCAACACCAACATTATTAATTAATGCATCAATTTTGTTTGTTTTTTTTTTAATTTGATTGAAAAAATTTGAAACCTCTTCCTCATTTGAAGCATCACAATTGTAAGAGAATAATCTCTTATTGTTTAAGGAATGTTTTCTTATTTTATTTAATGATTTAAGATCTAGGTCACAAATATAAACAAAAGCACCTCTAGAAAGGCAAATTTTTGCTGTAGCCCAACCAATATCAGAAGCACCTGCAGAAATAATAATTTTTTTATTTTTTAAATTTTTCAACATTATTTAAATAGTAAAAATCATTTAGTTTTACTTAACAATAATATTTAAGCTAAACTTCATTAAGTTATAGCATCTGTATTCCAACACCTGTCTTTGGGTATGTGTACAAATTATAGTTAGCACATAATTCGTCACCTGGTTTTAAGTCTTTTATTGAAACCATAAAAAAATATTTGGCATCAGGTTTTTCTCTTAAATTATAATACATATTTTCTAAATTATCGTCGTTTTCATTAAATTTTTTTGCTTTTGCAGTAGGATCTATTGGATCACCAAATTTTAAAACTGGTAAAATATTAGATACTAATCTTTGAACTGTTGGACTGTCAGAATGATTATAAAATCCGCCCAAGGGTGTTCTGATATATTTATTCTCAAACTGTTCATCTCTAATATGAGTCACACCTATAAAAGAGTTAGCTTTGATTTCTATTGTTGCAAAAAGTCCCAATCCTTCAATTGGTGAATTTTTTATTGTAAGTCCGTCCGGTAAAGGTCTGTACATATTTACCCTTCATTTTAAATTATATTGTTTACCACCCATTTATGAAAATGATGAGTTGGATTATCCATAACTGGAGAAAAATTTCCACCATTATATACTGGTGAGTTTCTGCCTTCTTGCATTCCCTCAATTATGTTCATATCCTCTGTTTGTATTGTTTTCCATAACTTATAGTTTTGTTTCCTTAGAGATTTGAATTTGTTTGAGTTTGCGGCTTTTTCACCCACATAATAAATTTCCATGTGTTCTTTAGTAAATTTACAATCAACTGGTTCAAGCCAGTAAGCATAGAAGTGATCTTTATGTAATCCCAGCATAACATTTGGAAAAAGCGCAATGTACTCAGCAACATTTTCTTTTTCTTTAGGCCAATTTGGAAAACATGGAAATTTTTCTTTCCCTTTAAACTTTGGATTA
>CACEKT010000025.1 GCA_902560225.1 uncultured Pelagibacteraceae bacterium | reverse complement strand
ATTATAATAAGAGATACAAAATTTAACTCTCAATTTGATAAAAAAGGAATGGTTCAATTACTTTCTCTTTTGCCAAAAAGTTATCCAGGACACAATATCTTAACTGAAGATGTTGGAAAAATTATCACAAATGTTAATTGTGATAAAAATCATCAAGAAAAAATGTTCAAAATATATGGACGAATTGAGAATTCAGAAATAAGAGGTTGTAGTAATGTTTAAATTACCAAAACTAAAAATTAATTATTTAGTTGGTTCTGAAAAAATTGAACAAAAGACTCTCCAGCCGTTCAGCAAAGAAATATGTAATTTTTTGAATGAATTTTCTAAAAATATTATATCATCAAAAACCCTAAATAAGTACCCAGATCTTATCGGGTTAGCTTTTTGGTGTAGAAATTCTAATCTAATAAACTTAAAAAAAAATTTTTATTCAAAAAGTTTAAGATTTGGAAAAGGTATAGTATTTCATATTACTCCATCAAATGTACCAACTAATTTTATTTATTCATTAATTTTTGGATTATTGTCAGGCAACACCAATATTGTAAAAGTTCCTTCTAAAGATTTTTTTCAAATAAAAGTACTATGTAAAATTTTAAATAAAATATTGAAAAAAAGAAAATATAAAGCAATAAAATTAATGATTAATATTATTAGATATAATGATTTAGATACAAATCTAACAAAGTTTATATCGAACAAAGTTGATATAAGGGTAATTTGGGGTGGAGATGAGACCATAAATAAAATAAGGCTCAATCCATTAAAGCCTTCAGCTACAGATATTACTTTTGCTGATAGATATTCTTTATGCTGTATTAACTCTGAACAAATATTAAAATTAGATAGTAGTAAATTAGACAAACTTACTAGAGAATTTTATAATGATACTTATCTGATGGATCAAAATGCATGTTCATCACCACAAATAATCATATGGTTAGGGGAAGATAAAATCTCAAACAAAGCAAAAGAAATATTTTGGAAACAATTAGATAAAAATTTGAAAATTAAATATGATCTACCCGATATAGCTGTAGTAGATAAATTTAATCAATTATGTTTAGACATTATTAATAATGATAAATATTATAAAAATAAGATTTATAGCAATTATCTTCACACTGTAGAGATCAAAAGTCTAAATCATGATGTTAATATTTTAAGAGGAAAATGGGGATATTTTTATCAATCTAATTTTAAAAATATAAATAATTTAAAAAAAATTATAAACAAAAAAATACAAACAATGACATATTTTGGTCTTAAAAAGTCTGATCTTTTAAACTTTGTAATTAAAAGTAAATTAATTGGTGTAGACAGAATTGTTCCAATTGGTAATGCTTTAAATATCAGTCTAAATTGGGACGGATATAACACAATCAATCAAATGTCGAGAGTAATAGATATAGATTAATGAAATTAGATTTAATTCAAATAAAAGAGTTTCAACAAAACAGAGAACCATATTTAATGATTGATTATGCTGATGAAGTAATTCCTGGAAAAAGTTCAAAAGGTTACAAATTATTAAATGAGGATGAATGGTTTTTTAAAGTACACTGGCCATCAGATCCAAATATGCCAGGGATGTTACAGATTGAAGCTCTTGTACAAATGAGCTCACTAGCAATATTGACTTTGCCTGGAAATAAAGGAAAAATTTTATATCTTGTTTCAGCAGAAAAATTAAGATTTATTGAAAAAATTACCCCAAATACTAAATTAATTTTAGAAACAAAGATTTTATCATTTAAAAGAGGCCTAGTAAAATGTGAAGGAGCGGGGTTTATTGAAAAAAAAAAAGTTTGCACTGCTGAATTTACTTTGATATTGCCTGATGAGATTAAGTTATATAAGTTAAATAAATAATTTAATATGCCAATATCATCTTCATTATTAAAAAAACCACGTTTAGTAAAAAAACTTAAAGATTTTTATGATTATGTTCAATACAACGATGGAAAAGTTGGTACCAAAACAAGAGGTATTGATCTAAATTTTAATAATGCTTGTAATTTAAGGTGTAAATATTGCTTTACTAATTCACCAAAGGGAGATCATGTTAAAGAATATTTAGATTATGATGCGATTGCAAATTTAGCTGATCAGGCAGATGAATTGGGATATTTTGAATTTGATCTACAAGGAGGAGAGCTTTTATTACAACCTAAAAAACTTTTTAAAGTTCTTGAAGCAATTAGGCCTGAAAGATTTTATATGTATGTTACGACCAATGGATATTACTTAGACGACACAATGGCTAAAAGATTAGCTGAGGCAAATGTTAGTAGAGTTTCGGTAAGTATTGATAGTATGGATGAAAAAATTCATGATGAAATACGTGGTAGAAAAGACTCATGGAGAAGAGCAATGGAAGGATTAAAACATGTGCAAAAACATGGAATGGATCCATATTTAAATATTACTGTAGGACATTATAATGCTCACACTGACCACCTAAAACAATTGTTAGATTATTCAAAAGATCAAAATTACAAAACATTGTTAAATGTTGCTGTTCCAGCAGGCATGTGGCAGAAAGCAGAAGAAATAATATGTGATGATAAAGATAGAGAGTATTTGAGAAAGATAAGAAAAGAATACAAAAATCTTGTCAGAAATGTATGGAATCCATTTGACAAAACTCATGAAGGAATTTTAGGGTGTACTACAGTTAATAGGTTATATATTACTCCAATAGGAGATGTTTTAGTTTGTCCATATGTTCACATAAAGATAGGGAATATATTTAAACAATCTTTAAAAGAAATAGTTGATTTTGGTTTTAGAATTAAACATTTTAGAAATCATAGTGATCTATGTCTAGCTGGAGAAGATAAAAGTTTTATAAGAAAGTTTATGACTAAGCAAGGTCAATCGATTTTTAAGCCTGCTAATGCTGAAGAAATTTTTTCAAAAGAAGATTTTGTAGATTAATGTTATTAAAAGAAAAAACAGCAGTAATTACAGGCTGTAATCGAGGAATTGGAAAATCTATTTTAGAAATTTTTGCAAAAAATCAATCTAATATTTTTGGTTGTGTTAGAAAAATTGATGATGATTTCAAAAAATTAGTGGAAGAATTACAAAAAAAATACAATGTAAATATTACTCCAGTTGAAATAGACCTTAGTAACGTTGAAAGTATTGACTCAGGTGTAAAAAAAATACAGAAAAATGGTATTCCAATAGATATTCTCGTCAATAATGCTGGTATAATTGAAAATTCAATTTTTCAAATGACCTCAATTAAAAATCTCAAATCTATATTTGAAATTAATTTTTTTAATCAAACCAAATTCACTCAATTAATTTTAAAACAAATAATTAAAAATAAAAAAGGTAGTATTATTTATATATCTTCAAGTTCAGGATTAGATAACAACTATGGAAGAAATGCTTATTCTTCCTCTAAGGCTGCTGTAATTTCGCAAGCACAAACCCTTTCTAGAGAAATAGGAATAAAACAAATAAGAGTTAACACTATTGCACCTGGTTTGACAGACACTGATATGATGAATGAAAATACTCCTACAGAGATTTTAGAAAAAGTAGTTAAACAACTGTCATTGGGAAGAGTTGCCAATCCTTATGAAATTGCGAATGTAGCTTTATTTTTAGCCTCAGACCTATCCTCTTACTTGACAGGTCAAACTATAAGAGTAGATGGCGGAATGTAATGAAAAATAGTGATATTGATTTAAAAAAAATTGAAGATTTTAGCAATTCTCTAAAAAAAATTATACTTGATATGGCGTTTGAAGCAGGATCATCAAGCTCACATTTTGGTGGAGCTTTGTCGATAGTAGATATTTTATCTGTTCTATTTTCACATAAAATGAATCAAAAAAAGTTAGGAGATAAAGAATACGATAAAAGAGACAGATTTATTCTTAGTAAAGGGCACGCTTGTTTAGCATATTATGCAGCTTTAAATAAAATAGGTTTAATATCAGATAAAGAATTAAATTCTTTTGAAAAAGATAATAGTAATTTAGCTGGACATCCAGTTAAAAATGAGAATTTAGGAATAGATTTTTCAAATGGTTCATTAGGAATGGGCTTATCTCTTGGTATTGGATTAGCAATTGCATCAAAAAAAAGAAAAAAAAATTTTAATGTTTACGTTGTCTTAGGTGATGGGGAATGTAATGAAGGATCGGTATGGGAAGCAGCTCTTGCAGCACCAAAATTTCAGCTGGATAATTTGTTCGTAATTATTGATAAAAACAATTTTCAACAAACAGGTTCAAATAAGGAAATTTTAGATTTAGGAGATTTACAAAAAAAATGGGAAAGTTTTGGCTGGAATACAGATGCAGTTGACGGACATAATATCAAAAAAATTAAAAATTATTTTGATACTAAAAAAGATAATCTAAAACCAAATATTTTAATTGCCAATACAATTAAAGGAAAAGGTTTTGATTTTTCAGAGAATAATAATGAATGGCATCATTCAGTAATGACAAAATCTATTTATGAAAAAGGTTTAAAACAGATTAAATAAATTGAATTAATGGATTTAAATCAAAAACAAATAAAACTATTTTCTACAATAGGACCTCGAGCGTCATTCGGGCTTTATGCGTTAGAATTATTAAAAAAAAATAAAGATTTAATGATTTTAACATGTGATGTTTCTACATCAGCAGGCCTAGATCGTTTTAGGAAACAACATCCAGAAAATTATATTGATTTGGGTATCTCAGAACAAAATCTAATTGGTGTAGCAACAGGTCTGGCAAGAGAAAAATACAAGGTTATAACCACTACATTTGCACCCTTTCAAACAATTAGATGTTGTGAACAAATAAAAGTAAATCTTGGATACATGAAAGAAAAAATAACAATGGTTGGTTTAGCTAGTGGTTTAGTGCTGGGAAATTTAGGCTACACTCATACTTGCATCGAAGATGTTGGTATTCTTAGATCGATACCTAATTTAACAATTATATCACCAGCAGACTCATTTGAAACAATCAAAGCCATCGAAAAATCACTTACTCATAATGAAACATGTTATATAAGACTTACTGGCGGGTCAAATAATCCAATAGTTTATAAAGAAGATTATGATTTCCATATTGGCAAATCAATTAAATTAGCTGATGGCAAGGATGTAAAAATATTTTCTTGTGGTGCATCTGTATCTCTAGCTTTAAAAGTGAACGAAAGATTAGCAAATGAAAACATAAAATCATCTGTAATAAATATGCATACAATTAAGCCAATTGATGAAGAAGCAATCCTAAGAGAGGCCACTAATTCTAAATTGATAGTAACAATTGAAGAACATAATATAATTGGTGGACTAGGTTCTGCTGTAAGTGAAGTTTTAAGTAAAATAAAAAATTCTCCTAAAGCTATTAAATTTGGAATTAACGATCAATATTCAAAAAGTGGTTCTTATAAATTTTTAAAAGATCATTATGGACTTACAGATGAAAAAATAGTAAATGAAATCAAAAAAAATTATGAATAATATTGATAAATATAATAAATCTTTCGAAGAAACATTTTCAATAACATCTGATAAATTAGAAAATCTTAAATATAATGATATTCCAGAGTGGGACTCTATTGGGCATATGACATTAATGTCTTCTTTAGAGGAGGTGTTTAATGTAAGTTTGGAAACAGATGATATAGTTGATTTTAGTTCTTATAAAGTCGGTCTTAAAATTTTAGATAAATACAAAATTAATTTCTAATCATTTTTTCAACTTCAATAAATTCTTATAAGCTTTTTCCGATATATAAAGTAATTCTGATTTCCAAACAGGACACAACTTTAAATCTTGATAACTGCCGCCATCTATCAACAACAATCTATATTTGTTTGGAATTAAAAATTTTTCTAATCCATAAAAACTGTTTTTGACAAAATTTGAATTTTGGTTTTTATATATATCGGAATGAGTTAACTCTATCTGAATGATGTCAATTTTCTGATTTTTCAACATTCTTTTAGCTCCACTAATTACTTTTTCTTCATAGCCCTCAGTGTCAATTTTTAGAATATCAATGTGTTTGATATCATTTATTTTACAAAAATTATCTATGGTGTTGGTTTCAACATACGTAGTTTTTTTTAACAAAGTATCTAAATTATTATTTGAAGCTTTTCTTGAATAATAATCTGTTTTTGTGCTTATTTTAAAAAAACTACTTATTCCACTAACATTTGAAATATAAAATTTTTTTTTACTTTTTTTGTCGCTGCAACCAAAATTATTAATTATAATTTTATTATCTGAACGATATTTTTTTTTTAATTTTGCAAATGTTTCAATATTTGGTTCAAATGAATATATAAAACAACTTTCAAAAATATTTTTAAATTTCTCGATAAATAAACCTTTATCACTCCCTATATCAAAAATTTTAGGTGATTTTTTTCTTATTAAACCTTTATAAAAGTAAGAATAATTATTTTTATAATGATTGTTTACTATTTTAACGATTTTATAATTAAAATAATTAGCAATTTTTTGAGTAATTTCTTTAATTATCACTAAAAATAATTTCTTTTTAAATTCTCATTCACTATATCTAAAGCTTTTTTAGCTTGCAGGGTATTCATTTGTAATCCATTTTCATAATTTAATTTAAATTTTTTTGCTAATTTTGATAGTAATGTTCTATCTGGTTTATAAACTAAATCAAATATTAAACATTTTTTTTTGACCATTTTAAGTTGTGCTGTGTTTAATGGTGATTTTTTAATCCATTCTTTTTTTAAATTACTACCCAGTGGAGTGCAATTAATGATAAGGTCTACTTTTTCAAGAATTTTATTGTCAATTTTATTACTAAATATACTTCTATTATTACTAATTTTTTTTAACGAACGATATTTGCTAGTAATTATATAAAAAAAAGTTTTTTTTTTTAAATTAAATAATACTTTATAGATTGCCTTGCCAGTTCCGCCAAAACCCATGATCATAATATTCCTATAATCTTTTGGTACACGTTTCAAAAATCCATAAATGTCAGTGTTGTATCCAATGATACTATTTTTTTGCTTAATAATAAGATTAACTGACTCTGCATATTTACTTATTTTGTCAATCGTATTTACTTTTTTAAATATTTTTTCTTTAAGAGGCATTGTAACAGCGGAGGCGATGAAAGAACTATCTTTTTTGAAATTTTTTAGAAATAAATTTATTTTTTTTGGCTTAATCTCGATTGCTGTCATTTTATGATTGATTTTTTTCTTTTTAAAAAAATTTCTCCATAAAGAAACAGATCTTGGTTTATTTAGAGGGTACCCAATAATGCTAAAATTAAATTTTTTTAAAATCATATAATTTTCTTCTTCATGACTTTTGAAATTTTTTTACAAGAGTCTAGAAGTTTAGAAAATTGATTGTAATTTAATGGTTGAAGTGGATCTACTAGAGATTCTTTTGGTTTGGGGTGCATTTCTATTATTAATCCATCACAACCTGCTGCAATAGATGCCAAAGATAAGCTCGGTACCCAAGGTGCCCAAAAAGATGCATGACTAGGATCTGAAATAATTGGAAATTGACATATTTCCTTTAGAGCAGGTATTGCCTGAATATCTAACATAAATCTTGAAGTTTCTCTATGTGTGTGAGGAGCCGAAACACCTCTTTCACAAATTATTAGCTTTTCGTTTCCATCTACTAAAATATGTTCTGCCGCACCCAATAAATCCCTTAAACTCGCACCAAAGTGTCTTTTTAAAATAATAGGTTTTTTTGTATTTGCTATTTCTTTAAGCAATTCTAAGTTTTGCATATTTCTTGAACCTATTTGTAAAATGTCTGCAGTTTGCGCAATCCTATCTAAGTATTTTATTTCAGTTACTTCAGTTACTATGGTCATTCCTAAATGTCTTTTTACCTCGTCACACCAATCCATACCAATCTCTTGTGTTTCAAGGTATTTTTTTGATCTATACGGAAAAGTTAAAGGCTTGTATGAATGTCCTCTCAAAATTTTAATACCTTTTTTCTTTAAAAATCTAGCAACATTAAAAATTAATTCTCTACTTTCAACTCCATTTGGACCTGCAATTATGGGTAAATTTTTTTTTGAAAATGATATCTGATTATTAATTTTTACAGTAATTTTTTTTTTATTTGTTATTTTTGGAATTTTATAAATAATATCATCTCTCGTTATATCTTTAGTAGGGTTTTTATTTGATAGGTTTTTTATAAATAATTTATTTTTCATTATTTTTATTTCCCCCAGATACTTTGAGAGTTTTTAATTTTATTTAAATTTTTTTTAAAAATAGCACTGTAAATTGAATGTATTACCTTAAGCAAGTAATAATTTTTTTCAATTTCAAGATCTTTAGAGCTTTTTTTAATTTTATCATTTAAAAATTCTTTAAGGAGTTTTGAATGACCGTTTCCCATGCCACTCTTAGGACCCAATCCTAACATGAAATTTTCACTATACTTGGTATTTTCAAAAATTTTTCCTCCTTTGAAATAGTTAAATGTATTTAGACTTATTCCTTTAACTATTATCCTACCTTTGTCACCAATTACATCCAAAGCAGATTGATAATCTTGATATGCTCTAGTCGTGGCCTTGAAAGAGGAAAGTGACTTATTTTCATGCAAGAAATTTATTATTATTAAATCTTCTGCTTGAAGTTTTTTCTTATTAAATGAGGCAATAACATTAAAATTTTTTATTTTTCCAAAAATATAAATTAAAGCATCTAAAAGATGAATAGCTTGATTGGCTAAAACACCTCCATCACTTCTATATTTACCTCTCCAGCTTGTGTTGTAGTAATGATAATCTCTTTTCCATAAAAGCACGCAATCTATTAAGGAAATTTTACCTATTTTATTATTATGGATATCAGATTTTAATTTGCTAATAGCTTTATTGTGACGATTTTGAAAAGCTACCCAACATTTAACTTTATTTTTTTTACTTAAAAAAATTAATTTTTTTGCATGTATTAGTTTGAGAACCATTGGTTTTTCAATGAGAACATTAACTTTTTTTTTTAAAAAAAATTCAGAATATTTATAATGAAGATGTGAAGGAGTAGAAATTATTGCATATTCAAAATCAATATTTTCTTTATTTAAATCTTTTAAATCACGAAAAATTCTTGCTTTAATATTTTTTATTTTATGACTTTCTAAAATAAAAATATTATATCTTTCATTTTTTTTTAAAAGATCATAATAGAATTTACCAGCAGACCCAAAACCAACTATAATGATGTTCATTAATAATAATAATCAACTAATTTACTTAAATCCTGCTCTTGTTTATAGATAATTTTTTTTTTTTCAATAATTTCATTAGAAATTTTTTTGCTTTTGAAATATTTAGTGTAAAAAATATCTGTAATTTTTGAATTTACTCCTGATCCATCAAAACCTATGTTTTTAATTAAACTTTTATCTGGGAAAAGATAAAATTTTTTATTTATATAATTAAATAAGACAAAGTTTTTTGACCAAATATTTTTTTCATTGTTTTTACTTTTTTTAAGTATTTTTTTTAAATTAGATGGCAAGTCTTTTTTATCGTAGTTTAAATTAACTTTTTTAAAGTTTTTCCTGAAATATTGCCAATTTTTCGATTTAATCGCCCAACCCCAGGGGATAAAATGTTTAAGTTTTAATATTTTTAACTTAGATAAATTTTTATTATGTAGCTGAGGTAATTGATATCCACATATAGCAGCTATTCCATCATCTTTTAAAGATAAATAAAAAGATTTTTTTATAAAACTAAAAAATTCTTTTCTTGGTATGCAATCATCCTCCAAAACAATTATTTTTTTATATTTTTTTGAAAAATTATCCAATGCAGTATAAATTGATTTAGCAAGACCAATATTTTTTTTTCTCTTTATTAATTTTATTTTTATTTTATTTTCACCCAAAACATTTGTTATTATTTCTTTTTGAACAAGTTTATCTTTATTATTTTTTGGGCCATCTAAAATTACGTAAAGATTGTTAACTTTATAATTTTCTAGACTAATGACTACTCTTTTGAGGTGTGAGGGTCGATTATATGAAAACAAAAGAATGCAGTAGTCTTTATTCATTAATTAATTAGTTTTTTAAATTTTCTTTTTTTTAAATAAGCAAATATTTTTTTAATTATTTCATAGTCATCATAATCATTTACATCAAATCCAGTAAAAGAATGATCTGAAATAATAAACTTTACTCTATTTCCAATTCTTTTTCCTTTTCTCCAAAATTTAGCTCTAGTTGCACATGCTAAACCAGTTTCTTCTCTGTACATATTTGGAGCGATTTGTCTTGATGTGTAATTTTTCATCCATTTAGCAATTTTTTCTAGTTTATTATTTTTTAATTCATGCCAAAAATGTCTATATAGCTTTGTTACAACAAAAGAACTATCGAGTTTGGAGTTTTTTTTTAAATTATTTACTGCTTTTTTTACCCACTCTGTTTTTCTAAAAAAATTTGTACAAGTTAAAAAAACACATATATCAAATTTTACATTATAAAATTTTTCATAACTAAGTAATGCATGTTTTAAAGTTTCCTCAGTTGTTGTCATTGAATGGCTGTATTTCTTTTTTCTCAAAAATGGGACTTCAGCCCCAAATTTTTTTGCGTGATGAGCAATTGTGGGGCTATCAGTTGTTACAAAAATATGATCACAAACCCCACTTTTTTTTGCAGCATTTATTGGATAAAAAATTAAAGGTTTACTATTAAGTTTTTTAATATTTTTGTTTTTTAAATTTTTAGAACCACCCCTAGCAGGAATAATACATATTGTTTTCATGCAAAATTGTTATACTAATATGAAATTCGTGTCTAGAAAAATTCTTCATATTGGATTACCAAAAACAGCAACTACATTTTTACAAAAAAAAATATTTCCTGAACTTTGCAATTTAAACAAATTATTATTTTTAGGAAAAAATGATAATTATGTTAATCAATTAAATAAAAAAATATTTCATTTAAAATATTCAATTGAGTATGGATTTGATTCAAAAAAAATTGATATACCAAATAATTATTTAATAAGTCACGAGGGTTTAATCGGTGAAGATCCAGAGAGTTGGGAAAATTCGAGTGACAAAATTAAAAATTCACTTGGTGAAGATTTAGATATATTAATAATATTAAGAAAACCAAGTGATTTTATGCTTTCAATGTATCTAGAGTCATGCATTTCCAAAGGTTTTTTTATAAGACCAGAAAAATACTTTTTAAATAACAATGATTATAATTTTAAAAAAAATTATCCTAAGTTTAATCTTGATAAATTTGACTATGATCAGTTACGTAAATTTTATATTCATAAATTCAATAGAGTGGTTTTTTTAAAATATGAATTTATGTTTGATAATAATAATTTCTTACAAGGATTAAATCTTCATAATGAAAATAATCAGAAGTTTATAGAAAAAAAAAATCCTAAAAAAAAATTAAAAATAAATAAGGCTTTAAGTAAAAATGGTGTGATAATATTATCAAAGTTTTCAAATTTCATTCAACGATTTGGTCTTAGAATTGGTAATTTTAAAGAAAATAAAACCCAAGCGTATTTTGATGA
>CACEKT010000024.1 GCA_902560225.1 uncultured Pelagibacteraceae bacterium | reverse complement strand
TGATTGTGTTTAATCTTTTTTTCACATCAGCAGTTTCAAAAATTTGCTGTTTTTCTGATATGGTAGCTGTTATATGAGATGCTATGTTATCTGCAATTTGAGATGGATCTTTCATCTGCTTAATTGTGTTTATTGTTTCACTTGAAACTTTTTTATTTATTGAAGTTAATTTTTCTAATCTTCTTAATGCAGTAGATGCAAGTGGTAACAGATCTTCATCTTTTGTAATTACATCATTATAATGAGAGTAATCACAAATAATAAAATTATCATTATCTCTAAAATCTATTATTTTAACTCTTTTTATACCCTCAACTAGAACTTTTACTGTTCCATCTGGCAATTTTAAAAGTTGTAAAATACTCGCTTCACAACCATGCATAAAAATATCAGTTTTTTTAGGATCATCTATTTCTGAATTCTTTTGAGTTACTAATATTATCTTTTTTTCCTTTTTCATTACATCGTTAAGGGCAGATATGGATTTATCTCGACCAACAAAAAGTGGTACTACCATACTTGGGAATACTACTATGTCTCTTAAAGGCAATAAAGGTAAAGTGATTTTAATATCCATGACTATAATATGGATATTAAATTTTGTATTGCAATAACTTTTTGTTATTTATTAAGGATATTAAGCCGCTGATGTCTTATTTGGCTTAGATTTGCCTTCTCCTTTAACATGAACCAGAATAGGCTGAGATTGGCCTTTTGCAGCACTTGCATCGATAATCACTTCTTCAATATTTTCTTGACTAGGTAAATCATACATAGTTTTTAATAAAATATTTTCTAAAATAGATCTTAAACCTCTTGCGCCAGTTTTTTTCTTAATAGCCTTTTGTGAAATTTCCTTTAAAGCATTTTCTTTAAAAGTTAATTTAGCACCATCAAGCTTAAATAGTTCTTGATATTGTTTTGTTAGTGAATTTTTTGGTTCTTGTAAAATTTTAATTAATGATTTTTCATCTAAGTCCTCAAGCGTAGCAATCATTGGTAGTCGACCAATAAATTCTGGAATTAGTCCGTATTTTAATAAATCTTCTGGCTCAAGGTTTTTCATCCATTCACCTGTTTTCTTATCTTGTGTATTTTTTACATCAGCACCAAAACCAATAGAAGTACCTTTGTCTCTTTGAGAAATTATTTTATCAAGGCCTGCAAACGCTCCACCACAAATAAATAATATATTTGTTGTATCTACTTGTAAAAACTCTTGTTGCGGGTGTTTTCTTCCACCCTGAGGAGGAACACTTGCAATTGTACCTTCCATAATTTTTAACAATGCTTGTTGAACACCTTCTCCCGATACGTCTCTTGTAATTGATGGATTTTCTGACTTTCTGCTTATTTTGTCTACTTCATCAATATATACAATTCCTCTTTGAGCTTTATCAACATTATAATCTGCTGCTTGGAGTAATTTTAAAATAATATTTTCAACATCTTCACCAACATAACCGGCTTCTGTTAAAGTAGTTGCGTCTGCCATAGTAAAAGGAACGTCTAATATTCTTGCAAGTGTTTGTGCTAACAAGGTTTTGCCACATCCTGTTGGACCTACTAAAAGAATATTTGATTTTGCAAGTTCAACATTTTTACTGGTTTTGTTTTCGTAATTTAATCTTTTATAATGATTATGAACAGCTACTGATAAAACTTTTTTTGCATGAGCTTGACCAATTACATAATCATCTAAAACTGCACAAATTTCTTTTGGAGAAGGAAGTCCATCTTGATTTTTTATAAAAGTATCTTTACTTTCTTCTTTTATTATATCCATACATAATTCTACACATTCATCACAGATAAAAACTGTAGGACCAGCAATTAACTTTCTAACTTCATGCTGACTCTTTCCACAAAAAGAACAGTAAAGAATATTTTTATTATTTGTTGTCATATAAAATTTTTAAACGAATCAATTATTATACTTTAATATAGATGACTCATACTAATCAAGGTGCGATTATTACTTACCCTAGATCTTGTATATTATGATCTATTTTCTACTACTTCGTCAATTAAACCAAATGTTTTTGCTGTATCAGCGGTCATAAAATTATCTCGTTCTAAAGCCAATTTTATTTCATCAACATTCTTGCCGGTATGTTTTGAGTAAATTTCGTTAAGTCTTTTCTTTAAAGATAAAACTTCTTTGGCATGAATTTCTATATCTGTTGCTTGACCCTGAAAACCAGCTGACGGTTGGTGAACCATTATTCTTGAATTTGGTAAAGAGAATCTTTTACCTTTTGTGCCTGCTGCCAGCAAGAATGATCCCATTGATGCAGCTTGGCCAATACATAAAGTTGAAATATCTGGTTTTACATATTGCATAGTATCATAAATTCCAAGACCAGCTGTGACAAGTCCACCAGGACTATTAATATATAAATAAATTTCCTTTTTGGGATCCTCTGCCTCTAAAAATAAAAGCTGAGCAGTTACTAAGGATGCAACATTATCGTTAATTTGACCTGTTAAAAATATAATTCTTTCTTTTAATAATCTTGAGTAAATATCATAAGCTCGCTCACCTTTGCTCGATTGCTCAACAACCATGGGTACTAAATTACTCATATATTCAGATATTTTATTTATCATAAGTTGATTCGTATTCTTTATACAACTTGAGATTACTTTTTGCTAACTTTTTTTGCTTTTTTTGCTGCTGGCTTAGATTTTACTGTTTTTGATGAAGATTTTTTTTCTTTAGATGTTTTAGTAGCAGTTTTTTTCTTAGTTATTTTTTTTTCCTTATTATCATCATGCTTTTGGTCGTGATCATGTTTATGCGCATCTTTTAAAATTTTTTCAGCTTCATTTTTAGAAATATCTTTTTTATTAGCTTTTCCTTTTTCTTTAATTAAATTTAAAATTTTCTCTTCATAGACTGTACCTCTTAGACTTGCTAAAGCTGAAGGATTTTTTTGATAAAAATCCATAACCATTTTTTCTTGTCCAGGCATCATTCTGATTTGTTTTTGAACCTCATTTTGAATTTCTTGTTCACTAACTTTTATTTGGTTTTGTTCTCCAAATTCATTTAAGATTAATCCAGTTTTAATTCTAATTTTTGCAGTTTCTTCAAATTTTTTTTTATTTTTTTTTCCTTCCTCTTCTGACATACCTTGAGAAAGAATTTTTACCTCCTCTTCAATTAAGTTTTCTGGAATTTCATCTACTTTAATTTTCTCTATTTCTTTTAATATTTGATTTTTAGATAATTGATCTAATGAATTTTTATATTCATCATTTATTTGTTTAGAAATTAAAGTTTTTAAATCTTTAAGATCTTTTGCGCCTAAATTTTTTGCAAAATCATCGTCAATTTTTACCTCTTCTGCATTTTTTATGCTTAATATTTTGCAGTTAAATTTTGCTTTTTTATTTACCAACTCTTTTTCTGGAAAGTTTTCAGGTAAAGTTGCTTCAACAATTTTTTCATCATTTTTCTTAACTCCAATAAGTTGTTTGTCAAAACCTTTTAAAAACAAATCTTTTCCTAATGTTAATTGTGTATTTTTACCTTCATTACCTTTGAATTCATTCCCATCAATTGTTGCGTTATAATCTAAAGTAACTAAATCACCCTCTTTAGCTTTAGCCTCTTGATTTGCTTCCTTAAAATTAGGCTGATTTTTTGCAATTTCTTTTATTCTATTATCTGTTTCATTATCATCAATTTTGACCGTGTATTCATCAAATTTTATATTTTCTAATGATTTTATCTCAACTTTCGGTAATTCGGTTATTGAAAGAACATACTCCAAAGCCTTGTCTTCACCATAAGTCTTTAAGTCAAGTTTTGGTTGACCTGCAGGTTTAATTTTATTTTCTTCTAATGCTTTCGTTGAAGTTTCCTTTAAAACTTTGTCTAGTACTTCATTAAAAACTGCTTTACCAAATTGTCTTTTTAAAATTTCTTTAGGAACCTTGCCAGGACGGAAACCTTTAAGATTGACAGTTCCTTTTATCTCTTCATATTTTTCATCCATATAAGAAATCATTGTTTCTTTATCAATGGAAACTTTTAAATCTTTATTTAAACCTTTTTTATTTTCTATTGTAACTTTCATAATTTCTATTTGGTAGGGCGAAAAGGACTCGAACCTTCACATGTTGCCATATTGGTTCCTAAGACCAACGCGTCTACCAATTCCGCCATCGCCCCACAAATTACGAGGTTTTATATATTATTGAAGCTATTTGTCCAATGACATTTGTTGAAAAATTTACTATTTATCATCTAATTTTTATATTAATTTTAAATATATGAGTAAAGTTAAAATAATAAGTATTGTTTATGCGATAGGAATTATTATTGGAGCTTTATTTTTAGATGTTTGGGGAGTTGAAACAACTCCACTAAAGACTATGTCAATATTTGCCTGGACAATTATATTTATTATAGCTTTATTTTTTACTGATAGGAATGAAAGGAAATAAGTTCTTAAAATAAAACTAACTTTTGTCTTTTTTTTCTGCTTTATTTTTAATTAACAATTTTTTTTTAAATTCAAATCTATTATTTGTTATATTGGACCTATGTTTTGCATAAGCTTGTTTTTGTGCTTGTTTCATAGCTCGTTTAGATGACATAATAATTTAGTTTAGTATTCAACTTCCAAAGTATCAAGAATATTTAAGTCTTTATCCGCAAAAATTATCTCTCCAGATTTTGGCGCGTAATTTAATATTTCAGAAATAAATACATAATGAGTTACAAATATTAAATTTTCTTTTTTATCCCAATTTTTTATAAAACTCTCAAATTCTTTAACTTGTTTTTTTCTATTTTTTGCAAATTGTGAACTATAAAAAGAATTTAAAAATTTTTTAGTTTCAAATTTATTAAAAGCAATCGAGGCAGTTTCTTTACATCTACACCATTCACTTGAATAAACATTTTTTATATTAATATTATATTTTGAAAAAAAGTTTCCAATAATTTTAGATTGATCTCTTCCGCTATTACTTAAATTTCTTTGTGTAGAACAATCGTTCAAATTGAAATTATTTGGATCACCAATTCCAGGTGCATAGGCATGTCTTATAAATATTAATTTACCACCTTGATCTAATGTTTTTATTAAATTTTGATTTAAATCTGCTTTGACACTACAAGTTAAAAATATAAAACTGACTAATATAATTTTTAAAATTTTCATATATGGATATTAGATTAAACAATTTAAATAAAACAATTATTAACTGTAAAAAATGTCCTAGATTAGTTAAATTTGTTAAAAAAGTAAGTACTACTAAAAGAAAACAAAATATAAATGAAAAATATTGGGGCAAGCCTGTTCCTGGTTTTGGTAATTTAAATTCAAAGTTGGCAATTATTGGTTTAGCGCCTGCGGCTCATGGTGGAACTAGAACTGGACGTGCATTTACAGGTGACAAGTCAGGAGATTTTTTATTTAAATGTTTATATGAAGCAGGTATTTCAAATCATACTTTTTCAAGAAGTTTAAATGACAATCTTAAATTAAAATCGACCTATATTACAAATTTTCTTAAATGTGTTCCTCCTAAAGATAAACCTCTCAGTAATGAATTAGCAAATTGTTCAAAATATTTTGATCAAGAAATACTTTTCTTAGATAAATTAAAAGTAATAGTAACTTTAGGTAAGGTAGCTTTTGATAACTGTGTAAAAATTTTAAAAAATAAATTTAATATTGATAAAAAATTTTACTTCAAACATGGATCTATCCAATATTTATCTGAAAATCTTATAATTGTTCCATGTTATCATCCAAGCCCTAGAAATGTTAATACAAAGTTGCTTTCAGAGAAAATGATGATTAAATTATTTGTTAAAGCAAAAAAACTAGCTAAAATTTAGTCTTTAGCTAAATAAGGTTTTAGATCTATTAAAATTTTTTCTGGTATTTTTACTGGTTTGTTTTTTTCATTAACAAAAACTAAATGAACTTTTGCAGTTACAATAATATCATCATCCCTAGAAACAACCTGATCCATCCTAAACGATGCTTTGTTAAAAGAAGTTATAAATGAACTTATTTTTAACATGTCCTCTAAATATGAGGATTTGATAAAATTTATATTACATGATTTAACAATAATTAAGGCACCAAAATCTTTTTTTATTTTTAAATTACTTAATCCAATATCTAATAGTGCTTCTGAACGAGCTCTTTCTATAAATTTTAAATAGTTAGCATAATAAACAACTCCACCAGCATCAGTATCTTCATAATAAACTTTAATTTTGTAATTAAATTTTTTTGGCATTTAATTAGCTGAAAAATAAATATTTTGAAAATAAGCGATAGACTTCATCTTTGAATTGTCAGTATCTGCCATAATAGCAAGACCATCTAATTCATTTACATCTAAATTATGAAATTTTTTGAAATCTTCTTTTACATTTGCTTTTACAGTTACCCATTGATTTAAATTTTCTTTAGTTGTCGATAAAACATTATCTATAGATTTCTTTGTGTATGGACTTGGCCAATTTAGCCCTATATCTGAATTGCTTGAAAACACATAGTTTATTGCTCTATTAGACAAAGGTGTGGCTCCTGTTTTTTTAACAGCAAATACTCTTGCTGCAAAATCATGGCCTTTTTTATTATTCTCTTTGATGCCCTTTAAATCCTTCTGAACTTTCCAAGTAATATTGATAAAAGGAGTTTTGTTTAGATTAATTTTTATTTCTTTTCCTAGTCCTGAAGCTGCATTATCAGCAACAGCCTTCAAATAGTTACCATTTTCGTTTGAATTGACTGAATATAATGTTTTATTATCAGCTCCTCTAACCTTTCTAACTTCTAATTCTAAGAGTTCTTTTTCAGTAAACTCAAAAATTAAAATTTTGTCTGCATGAGCAAAGTTAAAAGTAATAAAAATTACCGTTAAGAGAGATATAAATTTTAACATAATCCTCTTATAATTAATTTTATTTAAAATACAATATTCAGTCATATTTTAAACATTCTTAATCCAAAATTAACATTTATATCAAATGTATGAAAACAATTTCTGTATTTTTCCTTCTTATCTACTGGTCAATTATGATCTCAGCACCTGTAATAGGTAAAAATTCAATTAAAAATCAAAATAAAGAATTTAAAGTAGTTTCAAATTTTGATTAGTAAGTAGATCTTCCTCCGCTAATATCAAAAACAGCTGCTGTAGAAAAAGTATTCTCCTCTGAAGAGAGCCAGCAAACTAGTGAAGTAAACTCATGAATTTCAAGAAATCTTCCTCTTGGAACCTTAGAGAGCATTCTTTGAACATGTTCTTTACTCATTTGATCTAGTATTCTAGTTTTAGCACCTGCTGGTGTTACAGCATTTACAGCAATATCTTTATCAGCTAATTCTTTACCTAGAGACTTAGTGAGTCCAATGGTTCCTGCTTTTCCAGAACTATATGCGCTTGCGTTAGCATTTCCATCTTTTCCAGCAACAGAAGCTACATTAACAATTCTTCCATAGTTATTTTTAATCATATTTGGCACTATTGCTCGACAACAGTTAAAAGCACCAATTAAATTAATCTGTATTATTTTATTCCACATTTCTAGATCATATTCCCAAAGAGGTGCTGTTGGACCAGTAATTCCAGCATTATTAATTAAAATATCGATATTATTGTTTGAAGTTATTTCAGAAACAATTTTTTCTACATTCTGATAATTTGAAACATCTACTAAGTTGTAAAATAAGTTAGGGTTTTTAGCTTCATCTACTACAGATCTAATAAGTTTTTCATCAATATCCCATATAAAAACTTTGGCTCCTGAATCTAAAAATCTTTTAGCAATATCTAACCCAAAACCTTGCGCTCCACCTGTAATAACAGCTGTTCTATTATTAAAATCAAATTTATTCATCAAAACTATTTTTTTGCTAGCAAATAATAAGTTAATGCAGAAATACAAGCACCAATAATCCAAGCATAAGATTGTAAGAACATTAAATTTAAATTCCAGATTGTAGAAGCAGAAAAAATAAATCCTAAAATTATTGAATATATTCCTTTAATATGCCAACCACTCGAAAAATAATAAACACTATCTTTCTCTATTGAATAAATATCTTTATTGCTCAAATTATTTTCTTTTATTAGATAATAATCCACAATCATTACACCAAATATTGGCCCAAAAAACCCTCCAAATGTATCTATAAATGATAAAATTCCAATTTGACTTAATATAGTAAGCCAAAAAATTGCAATCAAAAAACCAATTATAGCAATTATATAACTAACACTTTTTAAAGATAATTTACTTGGTATAAAATTAATTAATGAGTACTGAGATGGTATAAAGTTAGCAACGAGGTTAGTTGATAAAGAAGAAACAATTATAAAAAAAAGAACTAACACAGTTATCTGAAGATTATCAAGTTTAGCAATAATATCGTTTGGGCTTGTAAATATTCTATCTATATCACTATACTTTAGATTTAAAAAAGCGTCAGCACCTACAACAATAAATACGGCAAAAAATGAAAATATTATTAAATTTAAAATTAAACTCAAATTACCTTTTTTTAGCTCACTTTCATCCTTTACATACCTAGAAAAATCACCAAAACTTAAAATAATAATTGAAAAGTAGGCAAATATTGTCCCTGCAACAGTTAATAATGGGGCTAAATTTTCAATATCAAGAAAATTTGCAAAGTTTAAAGCATCAATAAATGCTTCAGATGTAAATTTTACATCACTTAAAAAAACACAAAAGAAAAATAAAATCATTCCACAATAAACAGTGATAGCTGAAAAATTAATTAATTTTTTATTAAATTGAATTCCTATACTAAACATTAAAACCTGAAAAAAAATTACCACAATTAAAGAAAACCAATCAATAATGTTTAACCCTAATAAAAATGTAATGAAAATTTCTTGATCTAAAATTGAATTATCAAATGAATAAAATATAATTCGTATCAAATATCCTATGGATTTTGATAAAAAAAAAGTTTGAATACCAAACATAAATATTCCAACTAAGCTTCTTAATAACCCAAAAAATTTAGCACCTTTAAAGCCTAGTGACGTTCTTAAAAGCACCGCAAAGGGCAAACCATATTTTTGAGAAGGTTTTCCAATTAAATTTGAAAATAAGTAAACAAATAATGAGCCTAAAATAGTTCCAAAAAAAACAACAAATGAATTTAAATCATAAATAACATATAAAGAGGCAATTAGAGAAAATGCAATTATACTCTGAATATTTACACCCCAATAACAAAAAAGATCTTTCCAATTCCAAGTTTTATAATTTGGATTTACAGTAACAAGATCCCAATTAGAGAGAGAATATTTTACTTTTGGTTGATTCACTATGATTTATATTAAACTAAAAATTTCTACTGTCCATATAGATAGGTTGGTAACCATAAAGCAATCTTTGGAAAGGTAATTATTAAAATTAAGCCAATAACCTGGATAACCATAAATTGCATCATTCCATAATATATATCCTTTAGGTCCCATTCAGGAACAACGCCCTTTAAAAAATATGCAGATAATGCGACTGGAGGTGAAAGCCAGGCGGTCTGTAGATTTACAGCAACCAAAATTGCAAACCACGTTAAATTAAATTCTAAAGCCTCAACTAATGGTAAGATTATTGGAACAATGATCATTACTATAGGAACCCACTCTAAAGGCCAACCTAAAAGAAATATCATTACCATTATAATCGCTAAAATTAGATATTTATTCATTTCTAAATTTAACAAAAAGTCAGTCAATAACATTGGAGTTCCAAGTCTTGAAAAAACAGCTCCAAAGAAATTTGATGCAGCAACTAAAACCATTATTAATGCAGAAATTTCTAAAGTTTTTACCAAAGCATCTTGTAATTTTTTAAGAGTTAATTTTTTATATCCTAAAGCTAAAAGTAATGAACCCATTGCACCACAACCAGCGGCTTCTGTCGGTGTTGCAAAACCAAATAAAATACTCCCAAGTGCTGCAAATACTAATAAAGCAGGTGGAACTAATCCAATAAAAAATTCTTTCCAGACTGCAACCATACTTGTGGCTCTTAATTCTGGAGGTAATACTGGACCAAGACTGGGGTCCATCCAACATCTTATTGTAACATAACCTGCATATAAAGATGCTAGTAAAATTCCTGGGATTATAGCAGCTGCAAATAAATCGGTAACTGGAATTTCCATAATAGGACCCATTACAACAAGCATAATACTTGGAGGAATTAAAATTCCTAAAGTTCCACCTGCAGTGATTGTTCCTGCAGCTAACCTAACATTGTATCCGGATTTATTCATGGATTTTGCTGCCATTATTCCTAATATCGTAACTGATGCACCAACAATTCCAGTGGCTGCAGCAAAAACTACCGAAACAAATAATACTGCATAATATAAAGACCCTCTGACTTTAGCTAACATTAATTGGAATGCTGAAAACAATCGTTCCATCAGGCCTGCCTGTTCCATCATTATTCCCATAAAAACAAAGAGCGGCACGGCTGCTAAAGTTTGTTCTGTCATGACCATCGAAAACTGTAGAGTCATTAAATAGAATACAAGTTTACCAAATCCTAAATATCCAAATACAAAACCTAAAAAAATTAATGTAAATGATATTGGAAAACCAACAAATATTGAGAAAAGCATCACACCTATTAGAATAAAACCTAATATTGCAGGATCTATAAATTCTGCTAACATTATTTCTGTTCTCCAGGCCACTGACCCTTGGTTGAAGCCCAATAACTTTTTAATAATTCTGATACGCCTTGTATTAATAAAAATATAATACCTATTAACAAGCAAGATTTAATTGGCCACATGTATGGCATCCAAGTAGTATCCATTCCTCTCTCACCTCTCATTATTGACTCCTGAACAAATCCTAATGTCATATAAAAGAATACAATTAATCCTGGAAAATAAAATATAAGGTATAACCAAAAATCAATTAAACCCTGTGTTTTTGTTTTAAAATTTCTGTATAAAAAATCTGCTCTTATATGAACTCCTTTTGATAAAGCATATCCTGCTCCTAACATAAATAAAGCTCCATATAAAAATCTACTCATATCATATGCCCAAATTGTTGGTGCTAAAAATAATTTTCTGGCGAAAACCTCATAAACCATTCCTAAAATTAATGGTATCGTGATCCAGCAAACTATATTTCCAACCCATTTGCTAAATAAATCAATTTTTGTTATTACTGATGCCATCCAGACAGGCATATCGCTTGGCATTTTTCCTGAACCACCTCGCCTTTCTGCAATCATCTCATCAGAAATATCTAATTTAGTTGGTTCATTTGACATAAAAATAATTTCCTAAAAAAAAACTAAAGCGACCTATTAAGATCGCTTTAGTTATAATGTTAATTTATCTAAATACTACTTTAATGTTGCTGCGTGAGCCATTCCTAGCTGCGCATTTGACATTTGAGCACCTGACCAGAAAGGAACTGCTGTATCAGCAAATTTTTTCTGAGAGTCCCATACTTTTTTAAAGAATGCATTTTTCTCTGCATTTTTATTTAAAGTAGCATTAGCTGCTGCCATGTACTCAACAAAGTAATCTTTAGGAGTATCATGAAGTTGAACA
>CACEKT010000023.1 GCA_902560225.1 uncultured Pelagibacteraceae bacterium | reverse complement strand
AAGGTAAAAAAGATTTATCTGAAGGTATTGTGGTAGTTTTTGCAAGCAAAGATGACAAAGTAGGAATAGCAGTAGGAGTTACAGAAAGCTTAACTAGCAAATATGATGCTGTTCAATTTGTTAAAATTGGATCCGAGATTATTGGTGGCAAGGGTGGTGGTGGAAGAAAGGATTTTGCTCAAGCAGGCGGTCAAGATCAATCAAAAATAGAGGAAGCTTTTGAAAAGATTAAAGCTTTAATTTAGTTTCTTTTTAAGATTACCTTCAATTACATCTAAAAACTGATTAGTAGTTAAATATTTACTTGATGGACCAATAAGTATAGCTAAATCTTTGGTCATTGAACCACTCTCAACACATTCAATACAAACTTTTTCAATAGTTTGCGCAAAATTAATTAATTCTTGATTGCTATCTAATTTTCCCCTATGAGCTAAACCTCTAGTCCAAGCAAATATAGATGCAATTGGGTTGGTAGATGTTTCTTTTCCTTGTTGGTGCATTCTATAATGTCTCGTAACTGTACCGTGAGCAGCTTCTGCTTCCATCACTTTCCCATCTGGTGTCAGCAATGTGCTAGTCATTAAACCTAGAGAACCATAACCTTGTGCCATCGTATCAGACTGGACATCACCATCATAGTTTTTACAAGCCCAAATATATTTACCACTCCATTTCATTGCGCATGCTACCATATCATCAATTAATCTATGTTCGTAAGTTAAGTTATTTTTTTCAAAATCTTCTTTGTATTCTTTTTCAAATATTTCTTCGAAAATATCTTTAAATCTACCGTCATATTTTTTAAGAATTGTATTTTTAGTAGACATATAAACGGGCCATTTTTTGATTAATCCATAGCTAAAACAAGATCTGGCAAAATCTTCAATTGATTTATCTAAATTGTACATTGATAGTGCTACTCCTGGGCCAGTAAAATTAAATACTTCATATTTAATTTCATCTTTACCGTCTTCTGAAGTCCATTTAACTTCCATTTTACCTTTACCTGGTACTTTAAAATCTGTTGCTCTATATTGATCACCAAAAGCGTGTCTTCCAATAACCACTGGATCTGTCCAAGAAGGAACAAGTTTTGGAATATTTTTACAAATAATAGGTTCTCTAAAAACAGTCCCTCCAATAATATTTCTTATAGTTCCATTTGGAGATCTCCACATTTTCTTTAATTTAAATTCTTCAACTCGAGCCTCATCAGGAGTAATTGTTGCACATTTAATTCCAACACCAACTCTTTTTATTGCATTAGCTGACTCACTAGTAATTTGATCATTGGTATTATCACGACTTTTCATACCTAAATCATAGTATTCAATACTTAAATCAAGATAAGGTATAATAAGTTTGCTCTTTATAAATTCCCAAATTATTCGAGTCATTTCGTCACCATCTAGCTCTACTATTGGGTTTTTTACGTTGATTTTACTCATTAAAATAAAATTATCATATTAATTGAATTTGCTTGGTTTATATACATATTAATCAAAAATTATCAAATATAAGAATATGTTTAGCAAGATATTTCCAAAGATACATAACGAAGGTTACAAGTTTATAGTTATTGCAGTGTTTGTAACTATTGTTCTGTTATTGATTAATAATTTTTTGGGGCTGGTAGGAATACTTTTATCTATTTGGGTATATTATTTTTTTCGAGATCCAGAAAGAATTGTAATTGGCGATGATAATTACTTAGTAAGCCCAGCCGATGGTGAAGTAATTAAAGTTGAAGAAGTAGAAGGGCTTCAAGAAGTAGGAATAGAAAATAAAAAATTAAAAAAAATAAGTATATTCATGAATGTATTTGATTGCCATGTAAATAGAACTCCTTGTTCAGGAGTAGTTGAAGACATTTTGTATAAACCTGGAAAATTTTTAAACGCTTCATTTGATAAAGCAAGCACAGATAATGAAAGAAATTATTATAAACTTAAAGACTCTCATGGAAATGATATTATTGTAGTTCAAATTGCAGGTTTGATTGCAAGAAGAATTGTTTGTGAGACAAGCAAAGATCAAGAGCTTAGTCAAGGTGAAAGAATTGGAATGATCAGGTTTGGTAGTCGTGCTGATGTTTACTATGAAAATTATGAACCACTTGTAAAAGTTGGTCAAAAAACAATTTCGGGTGAGACTCTTTTAGCTAAAAGATAAAATGGAACAACCAAAAAATAATCTTAAAATTGTTGCAGATAAAAGGAATGCAAGAATGATTTTACCTAACATGCTTACTTTAATTGGTGTTTGTATTGGCTTAACTTCTATAAGATTTGCATTAAGTGGAGAATTTCATCTTGCAATAGTTGCAATAGTTATTGCTGCGGTAATTGATGGTCTAGATGGAAGAATAGCAAGATTAATAAAAGGAACTTCAAAGGTTGGTAAAGAATTAGACTCTCTTACAGATATGATTAGTTTTGGAGTTGCACCAGCATTTATAATGTATTTTTGGAAATTGAATACATTAGGTAGATTTGGATGGTTGTTGTGCTTAATTTACGTAATTTGTGTCGCATTAAGATTAGCCAGGTTCAACATTAATTCAAATCAAGAACCTTCCTGGAGAGATAATTTTTTTGAAGGGGTTCCTTCGCCAGCTGGAGGTATATTGGTCTTAACTCCATTAATTGTTAGCTTGAGTGGGTTTGATTATTTTCCAGTAAACTATGACATAGCTGTACCTATTTTTTTTATAGGGATTTCTTTTTTATTAATCAGTAAATTTCCTAGTTATTCTTTTAAAAAAATTGTCATTCCAAGACGTACAACGATCTTTCTATTATTTAGCATTGTTTTATTTTTTGGACTTTTACTTATTTATACCTTCAATGTGATTGCAATAAGCAGTATTATTTATTTAACTCTATTGCCAATCAGTTATTTACATTATCAAAGAATAAAGAAAACAAATGAAAGTGATAAAATTCAAGAAGATGATGATCTTGAAGATGTACTTTAATGAAAAAAAATGTAATCGTTTCTTTAGCAGACTCTAATTATTTTCCTTTATTATTGGAGTTAGTTGAGTCAATTCAAAGATTTAAAGAAAGTGAAAATGTTGCTATTTGTATTTTGGATGCAGGATTAACATCAGATCAAAAAGATTTATTAAGCAATAAAGTTGATGAAATTAAATCTGCTGAGTGGGATATTCAAGTTCCAGGATATAAAGTTAGAGGAAAAGAATGGCTTAAAAGCCAAGTATCAAGAGCTTTTTTGCCGAGTTATTTTCCTAACTATGAAAAATATTTGTGGATTGATTGCGATGCGTGGGTCAACGACTGGAGTTGTGTAAACTTATATTTTAAAGCTTGTGAAAATGGTAAATTAGGAATTACCCAAACGATTGGTCCAGGTTACAAAATAACTTCAAAGGTTAATTGGGTGTTTGGTAAACTAGCAATAATCAAATCACAAAATTTTAAGCACGCTGTAAAATCTAAAATTGGTTATGATAAAGCAAGAAAATTAGCATTTGCACCTCACATAAATATAGGAGTTTTTTCTTTAGAAAAAAATTCTAAAGGATGGACTTCCTGGCAAAAAAATTTAGAAAAAACTTTAAAATCTGGAAATATTTTTGGCTCTGAAGGATTAGCAATTAATATGTCAGTTTATATAGATAATTTAGAAACTGAATTTTTACCCTTAAACTGTAATTGGATTACAAGTAACTTGCTCCCAAAGTTTGATGAAGAAAAACAAACATTTGTAGAACCATTCTTACCTAATAAAAAAATAGGTATCATGCATCTTGCTGCTGGTATTTGGAAAGATGATATAGATATGAGAGTAGATAAAAGTATAAAAATTGATATTGAAACTTTAAATAATAAAAAGATCTCTAAAAGTTTAAGATATAATAATTAATTGAAAAAAAATAAAAGTTCTAAAAATTGGTTAAATAAACAAAGACGAGACACATATGTCCGTAAATCAATAGTCGATGGGTATAGGGCTAGATCAGTTTATAAGCTTATAGAAATAGATGAAAAGTTTAAAATTTTCAAAGATGGCACATTAGTTGTGGATGTTGGAGCAGCCCCTGGAAGTTGGTCTCAATATGTATCTAAGATACTTAAAAATGGTAGATTGATTTCAATTGATTTAAAGAAAATGGAACCTATAGGAAAAACTTTCCAGATAGAAGGTGATTTTACTGACTTTAGTGTTCAAGAGAAAATTAAAAATTATGTTAATTCTAAAGTTGATGTAGTTATGTCTGATATGGCTGTAAACACGACTGGAATTAAGAATATCGATTCCATACAAACAGGAGAATTGTGCAAGGAAGCAATGATTTTTGCTAAGGATATTTTAGATTATAATGGTTCTTTTATTTCAAAAATTTTTATGGGAGGATCATTTAACGAAATAGTCGCAGAAGGAAAAAAATATTTTAAAGATGTAAAGGTTTTTAAACCAAAATCTAGCAGAAAAGATTCCAAAGAAAGTTTTATAATCTGTAGAAAACTTAGATAGACACTTTAATTTTAAAAGGAATCGTATATAAAAGATCATGGTTCCTATAAAAGAAGCTCTCACCTTTGATGACGTTACGCTGGCTCCAAAGTATTCGGAGATTTTGCCTACCGATACAAGCACTGAAATTATATTAACTAAGTATCTAAAGCTTAAAATACCACTCTTATCATCTGCAATGGATACTGTTACAGAGAGCAAAATGGCCATAGCTATTGCAAAATCAGGAGGAATAGGAGTTATTCATAGAAATTTAGATATTAAAAAACAAATTTCAGAAATTAGAAAAGTTAAAAAATTAAAGCTATTGGTTGGTGCAGCTGTTGGTGCTGGACCTAATGAATTTACTAGAGCAAAAGCAATAATTAAAGAAGGAGTTAATTTAATTGTGGTGGATACCGCTCATGGACATACAAAAAAAGTAGCTGAAATAATTAAGTATATAAAAAAAATCAGAAATAATAAAATTGCATTATGTGCTGGTAATATAGCAACGCCAGAAGCTGCTAAGTTTTTAATTAAGTTAGGAGTGGATATTATTAAAATAGGAATTGGACCTGGCTCTATTTGTACAACTAGATTAGTTGCTGGTATTGGAGTTCCACAATTAAGCGCAATCCTGTCAGTAAGAAATAACATTAAGAATAAAAATATAAAAATTATTTCTGATGGTGGAATTAAATATTCAGGTGATCTTGCCAAAGCTTTTTCAGCAGGAGCTGATGCAGTAATGATTGGTTCTTTGTTTGCTGGTACAGATGAAACACCAGGAAAGTTGATTAGAAAAAATGGAAAATTATTTAAAAGCTTTCGTGGAATGGGCTCAGTAGGAGCAATGAACAAAGGATCTGCTGATAGATATTTTCAAACTAAACAAAAGGATATTTCCAAATATGTACCCGAGGGGGTTGAGGGGTTTGTAAAGTACAAAGGTAATGTAAAAAGTATCATTTATAAATTAATTGGTGGTCTTAAATCATCTATGGGTTATCTTGGATCTAAAAATATAATTAAATTAAGAGACAAACCAAACTTTGTAAAAATTACTAAAGCTGGCTTTTATGAAAGTATGGTTCATAATGTTGATGTTGTAAAAAATGATAGCAAATATTAATGAATATAATTTTTAAAATAATCTTTATAGTATTCATAGCGGTTTTATTTCAAACTTCTACATTCAGTAAAGAAAGTTTTTTTAATGAAGCGTTAAAATTATATGAAAATAAAAAATATGAAGATGCACGTTTTCTATTTGAAAGAAATATAGTTTTTAATCCAAAAGACGCAAATTCTTATCTATATTTAGCAAAAATTTATAACTTCGAAGAAGATCAAAGAAAGGAAGAGTATAATTTAGAGACAGTGTTATTAATAGAGCCTAATAATGAAGAAGCTTTATTGATGTTGATGAAAATAGCACTTAAAAAATCTAATTATAAGAAAGTTAACGATTTATCTGAAACATTTGCAAAAGTTTGCTCAAATCTATGTGATGAAAATAAAAAGATTCAAGAGTCTTTAAAGAATATAGAACCTGAAAATAATGAGTCTTGATCAAAATCTTAACAAAGTCATAATCATAGATTTTGGTTCTCAATTTACACAATTAATAGCAAGAAGAATAAGAGAATTAGGCGTTTTTTCAGAAATTATTAGCCATAAAAAAATTAAGGTTAAGGATATTAATCAAAGTGTGAAAGGAATCATTTTATCTGGTGGTCCTCTAAATGTTTACCAACTAAATAAATATTCATTTGATAGTAAAATTTTAGAGTTAAGAATTCCAGTATTAGGCATTTGTTTTGGTCATCAAATTTTATCAAAGCTTAACGGTGGGAAGGTAAAACAATCTAAACATAGAGAGTTTGGCTTAGCAAATATTTATAAAAAAGGTAACAGTTTATTAACTAAAAATTTTTTTGGTAAAAAAAAATCAAAGAAAGTTTGGATGAGTCATGCTGATCAAGTATCTAAACTTCCAAAAAATTTTAAAGTTGTTTCATCAAGTTCTAACTCAAAATATGCAATTGTTGAAAATAAATTAAAAAAGTTTTATGGAATTCAATTTCACCCAGAGGTAACACACACAGAAAATGGTAAAAAATTGATAAGTAATTTTATTTTTCAAATCTGCAAAATTAGAAAAAATTGGTCTTCAAAAGATCAAAAAATTAAACTAATTAAAGATATTAAACTTAAAGTTGGCCCAGATAAAGTTATTTGCGCCCTGTCTGGTGGAGTAGACAGCAGTGTTGTTGCTCAGTTACTTAATAAAGCAATTGGTAAAAAATTATATTGTGTATTTGTTAATACGGGTCTTCTAAGAAAAAACGAAGAAGCGCAAGTAGTTCAAACTTTTAGGAAACGTTTAAAAATGAATTTAATTTATGTAAATGCAGAAAAAGAATTTTTAAAAAAATTAAAAAATATATCTGATCCAGAAAAAAAGAGAAAAATAATTGGGAATTTATTTATTAAGATATTTGAAAGATATGCAAAGAAAATAAAAAATGTAAAATTCTTAGCACAAGGTACACTTTATCCTGATTTAATAGAAAGTAAATCTGTTACAGGTAGTGAAACCTCAAAAATTAAATCTCACCATAATGTTGGTGGTTTACCAAAAAAAATGAGTCTACGACTTGTAGAACCTTTAAAGTTTTTATTTAAGGATGAGGTTAGAAAACTTGGGTTGGAATTAAAACTAAGCAAAGATATTATTTCAAGACACCCTTTTCCTGGACCGGGTTTAGCTATTAGAATGCCAGGAATAATTACAAATGAAAAAATAAAGATTTTAAAAGAAGCCGATTATTATTTCATTCAAGCGTTAAAGGAACATGGACTTTATCATAAAATTTGGCAAGCCTATGCAGCCTTACTTCCTGTTAAAACAGTAGGTGTTATGGGAGACAATCGTACTTATGAATATTTATGTTTATTAAGGGCAATTACTTCTGAAGACGGTATGACTGCTGATTTTTATGAATTTAAAAAGTCATTTATGCAAATTATATCAAATAAAATTGTTAATAGTATAAGAGGTATAAATAGAGTTGTTTATGATGTTACTTCAAAACCACCAAGCACTATTGAATTAGAGTAATTTTTAATTATAAATACGATTATGAAATATTTACACACTATGATTAGAATTAAAGACATAGACGAGTCTTTAAGATTTTTTTGTGATGGCCTTGGATTAAAAGAGACACGAAGAAAAGATAGTGAAAAAGGAAGATACACTTTAATTTTTCTTGCACCTCCAAATGATGAAAAAACAGAAATAGAATTAACATATAACTGGGATGGTGATGAGCTAGGAGAGGGTTCCAGGAACTTTGGTCATCTAGCTTACAGAGTAGATAATATTTATGAAACCTGTCAAAGATTGATGGATATGGGTTACACTATCAATAGACCTCCAAAAGATGGACATATGGCTTTTGTTAGATCTCCAGATAAAATATCAATTGAATTATTACAAGAAGGAAGCCTTGAGCTTAAAGAGCCTTGGGCATCTATGGAAAATACCGGCTCTTGGTAAGCCGATGAATAAAAAGATTTTAAATTTAATAAAAAAAAAAAATAAATCAAAAATTGTAAGTTTGACAGCTTACTCAAAAAATATAGCAACAATTTTAGATGATATCTGTGATTTAGTATTGGTAGGGGACTCCCTAGGCTCAGTTTTATATAACTATAAATCAACAAGAGATGTAAGCTTAAACACAATGATAGAGCATTCAAAAAGTGTTAGAAAGGGTGTTAAAAAAAGTTTGATGGTAGTTGATATGCCATACAATACATATAGGAACCCTAGAGAAGCACTAAAAAATGCTAAAAAGATTATATTTAAAACGAAATGTGATGCAGTTAAATTAGAAGGGGGAAAAAAAATTTGTAAAATAGTAAAAACTTTAGTCAAAAATAATATTCCAGTCATGGGTCACCTTGGAGTACTTCCTCAATTTGATAAAAATTTCAAATCAAAGGGAAAGAAAATTGTAGAAAGAAATAAAATTTTAAATGACGCAGAATTATTAGAAGCTTCTGGAGTTTTCTCAATTGTATTGGAGTGTGTTGAGTCTTCTTTAGCAAAGATCGTTACAAAAAAAATTAATATTCCAACTATTGGAATTGGTGCTTCAAAATATTGTGATGGACAAATTTTAGTTTTAGATGACTTAATTGGACTTAACCCTATAAATGTTAGATTTGTTAAAAAATATTCAAATATTAGAAAAGAAATTTTTAGAGCAGTTTTAAATTACTCAAAAGAAGTAAGAAACAAAAAGTTTCCTTTGAAAAAACATTCTTATTGATTAAAAATATTTTTTAAACTGCTCATTTATATTAAGAATTTCTAAATCAACTAACCCCCCTATGATTAATTGAATACCAACAATAAAAATAAAAACTAAACCAACATAAGCTATCCAAATATGCTTTTGAATATAATTAGCCATATATGTTGCTAAAGCACCTGTAAGCACTACTGATAATACTAATCCAAAAATCATATATCCAAAATATCCTTTTGCAGCACCAACAACACCAATTACATTATCAAAACTTATTGTAATATCTGCAAATAATACTTTATAAATACTTTTAATGAAAGAAGGCTCTTTTGATTTTTTTGTTGGAGATTTAACTTTCTTTATTTCTACTAAATCTTTTCTTAAATCGTTAACAATCCAAATTAAAAGAAGTCCTCCTAAAATTTTAATAAAATAAAATTTAAATAAGTAAGTAGCAAAAATAGCAAAAATAACTTTAAATACCAATGCCCCAGCTACACCCCACAGAATTATTTGTTTTCTGTTTTTTGGAACAAAGTTTGCTGCAATTAAACCAATAATTATTGCATTATCCGCAGCTAAGATAATATCAATAAAGATTATTTGGGTTAAAATTATAAGTTCTTCAATCAAGATTATTTAATATTTAGATTTTTTTGTTCCTGCAATAATTTCTTTTAATTCATTGTACTCTTCACATTTACAGTTTTCTAATATTTTTAATCTTTCTTTTGCAAGATCAATTCTATTAGTAGCTACATACAATTCACCCAAATATTCATTTATACCTATATGTTTTGGTTCAATTTCTAATCCAAGTAAATAATATTTTTCACCATTCTCATAATCACCAAGTTTTCTAGTTGTAAAACCTAAATAATTTAGAGTGTCAGCCTGTAGTGGTTTTTTTTTATTTGAAACGATTAATAATTTTTGTGCTTTTTCATACCTTTTAATTGCTTTTTCAGTTTTTCCTTTTTTTTCATATTTTTTTGCTGATTTAATAAGCGTAACAGCTTTATCATAATTAGATTTAACTTTTGATGAACTACTACCATCACTTGTGCCAGCAGCATTGGACTGCACAGAAAACAACATAATTAAAAAGAATGTAATTAAATATTTTTTTATCATTAGATAAATTTCTCCATTAAGTTTAAAGGTTTTAATTTTAGTCCATTTTCAGTCAAATTATCTCTAATAGATTTTGCGGTAGCTAATGAACTTTCGTTGTCTCCATGTATGCATACAGAGTCAATTTCACAAGGTATTTGTTTTCCACTGTGACAATTAAGTGACTGATTTTTTACCATACTTAATACATGTTTTTTCGCCTGCTCAGGATCAATTATTAATGCATGAGGTTTTTTCCTAGAAACTAAATTTCCATCATCTTCATAATTTCTATCTGCGAAGATTTCGCATGCTATTTTCATATTAAATTTCTTAGCGGCTATTTCCATTTTTGAACCAGTTGGTACTAAATAAATTAAATCTTTACTGATGTCATTTATTGCATTAGCTAAAGTAGTTGCTAGCTCTATATCTTCACAAGCCATATTATTTAAAGCACCATGAGGTTTTATATGTGTTACATTTCTTCCATATTGTACTGAGATCTTCTGCAAAATATCATACTGATCAAAAATTAACTTTTTAATTTCTAAAGATGATAAATTCATTCTTTCTCTTCCAAAATTTTCAGGATCATTAAAAGAAGGATGAGCCCCAACACTTACACCATTTTTTTTGGAAATTTGAACAACCTGATGCATTGTCTCAACATCACCTGCATGAAAGCCGCATGCGACATTAGCAGAATTCACTATATCAAGTAAATCTGGATCATTCTTATTAGAATGGTGTTTTGATTTTTCTCCTAAATCACAATTGATATTAATTTCCATAGTCTTAATTGTTGAAGTATAACATGGCATGATAAAAAATATATCAAATCTTGGTGACGCAGCATTATATTGCGATTTTGGAGATGAAGTTAATAAAACGATTAATTCTGATGTAATAAAATATTTTAATACTATTAAAGAAGAAAATATTAACGGAATAAACAATCTAACACCTTCTTATAATAAATTAATTATTTCTTATGACCTTAAATTAACAAATTTTAAAGAAATTAAAGATAAAGTTGAAAATCTTGAGATCAAAGAAACTCAAAAAATTGTTAATAAGAAAATAGAAATACCAGTTTGTTGTGATGATTCATTATCCTTAGATATGGAAAGATTGAAAGAAAAATTAAATTTAAGTAAAGAAAAAATTATAGGAAATTTTTTCAATAAAGAATATTTCTGTTATATGACAGGTTTTATAGCAGGCATGCCTTTCTTAGGTGATTTAGATGAAAATATGAGAGTTCAAAGATTAGAAACCCCAAGAGTAAAAGTTCCAAAAGGATCTGTTGGAATAACAGAACAATTTGCAGATATTTATACTTTTGAAAGTCCTGGAGGATGGAATATTATTGGTAACACACCTTTAGAAGTATTTGATAGCTCAAAAGAAAAAGAGCCAAATTTAATTAATCCAGGGGATACAGTTATCTTTAAACAAATAGCAATAGAAGAGTATAAGAATTTTAATGAGTAATAATTATTTTGAAATAATAAGAGCAGGAGTTAATACAACTTTTCAAGATAAAGGAAGAAATAATTTGTATCACATAGGCATTCCTTTTAGTGGTTCTATGGATAACAGGAATTACTTGCTAGCTAATAAATTAGTTGGCAATAAACTAGATTTACCTGTAATAGAGTTTGCTTATCAAGGTCCTCTACTAAAATATAGTGGCGATAAAATTAATATTGCAATTACTGGAGATGTTATTTTTGAAATAAGAAAAAAAGATAATAAAATTGAAGGTAATTGTTATGAAAGTTATCAATTAGAAAATGGAGATGAGATTGATATTCTATCAACAAATAAATCTGTTTATGGTTATTTTGCAGTTAGTGGTGAGTTTAATCTGAAATTACAATGGGGAAGTTGTTCAATAAACACAAAAGCCAATATTGGTTCAAACGAAGGTAAAAAATTAGATGAAGGTCAAAAAATAAATATTTCTAAATTAAATTTTAATCAAGAAAAAAAGAAAATTAATTATTTTAATTCGAAAGTAGAAAATATAAGAGTAATTAAAGGAACTAATTTTAACTATTTTTCTGAAGAGGGAATAAAAAACTTTTTTGAAAAAGAATTTACTGTTTCAAAATTATCTGACAGAATGGGGATGAGATTAGAAGGACCAAAAATAGAAAATATTGTTAGTCCCAATATTAAATCAGAAGGTTTATTAAAAGGAGTAATTCAAGTTCCTCCTGATGGTAATCCAATTATTATGCTTTCTGATCATGGTACAATAGGAGGCTATCCAAAGATCGGTGTTGTGGTGAGTGCAGATTATGACAGGTTAGTGCAAATATCCTCAGGTTCAAAAATTAAATTCAAAGAAATTGAACTTTCAGATGCAGTAACTTTATTTAAGCTATATGAGATGG
>CACEKT010000022.1 GCA_902560225.1 uncultured Pelagibacteraceae bacterium | reverse complement strand
AATAATTGTACAATCTCAATACAAGTAAGAAATAAATTTAATTATGAGTAAAAAAATAGTCATAGGCTCTAGGGGCAGTAAGTTAGCATTAATTTATGCACAAATTGCAAAAGATAAGATTATTCAAAATACAAGTTTAAATGACCAAGATATACTTATTGAAAAAATTGTCACAAGAGGTGATCAAGTTCAGGATGTAAGATTGTCTGAATTAGGGGGCAAAGGGTTATTTTCAAACAACATAGAAAAAGAACTTCAAAATAAAAAAATTGATATAGCAGTGCATGCTTTAAAAGATCTACCAGCTATAGAAACAAAAGGTCTAATTGTGAATACATTTTTAGAAAGAAATGATCCTAGAGAAATTTTAATAACAAATAATAATATGAAACTTAAAGATTTAAAATCAAATTCTGTGATTGGAACCTCTTCATATAGAAGAGAATTTCAAATTAAAAATATTAGAAATGATATTAATTGTAAACTTATTAGGGGAAATGTTGATACGAGGATCAAAAAACTAAATGATCGATTGTATGATGCTATAATTTTATCTTATGCAGGATTAAAGTGTCTAAAACTAGATAAAAAGATTTCTGAAATATTTTCAACAGAAGAAATAATTCCAAGCGCTGGACAAGGAATTATTGCACTACAATGCCGTCAAAATGATAAAGATACAATTGCCTTGTTAGAAAAAGTAAATCATAAAGAAACATACCAAAGAGCGAATGCAGAAAGAAATGTTTTAAAAGTTTTAGAAGGAGATTGTGAAACAGCCATAGGTGCACATTCTATAATAAAAAATAATAAAATCACCCTAGAGGTAGAACTTTTTTCTCTAGATGGTTCTCAAAGATTTTATGAAAAAAAATCTTCTGAAATTGAAAATGCAAAAAAACTTGGTAAAGAAGTTGGACAAATATTAAAAACAAAATCTAATAACGTTTATAAAAAATAATATGCATATCTTACTTACTAGACCATTAGATGATTGTTATGAAATGATTTTAAAGTTTCAATCTTTGGGACATCAAATTTCACATCTGCCATTGCTAAAAATAGAAAAAGTTGATTATGAGCGTATTAATTTTTTAGATTATAGAGCAATTATTTTTACCAGTACTAACGCTGTTAAATTTTTAGATCAAAAAAAAATAATTGATAAAAATATTTTATGTTTTTGTGTTGGTAATGCCACAGAAAAAAAAGCTAGGAGTGTAGGTTTTCAAAATGTTATTGCTGCAGAAGGTAACGTAGAAAATTTAAAAGAATTAATTTTACAAAACTTTGATAAAAAAAAGGGTAAATTAATTTATGTAAGTGGTGAAATAATTTCTACTGATCTTGATAATCAACTAATAGAATTAGGTTACAGCATAAAAAAAATTATAAATTATCGAACAAATCATAACGAAAAATTTGACGAAGACTTTGTTGAAAAATTAAAAACTAATAAACCAGATATTGTTTATGTTTATTCTCAAAATAGCGCTTTAAGTTTTTTAAAATTTATTAAGGTTTATCAATCAGAAAATCTATGGATGGATACAAATTTAATGTGTATTGGCGAAAAAACCTCATCAATATTGAATGAAATTAAATGGAAAAAGATATTTCTTTTTAATCCTGGAGAAGAGGAGTTTTTGTTATATAAAATTTAATTATGGAAATAATAAATAATTTTTCTGAGATATTTTTATCTGTTTGGAACAAAGGAATTCTTGGAATAGATATTTTTCAAATTTTAATTGGCATAGGTATATTCTTTATATTTTTAATATTTAGAGGTTTAATTAGTAAACTTATTATTAAAAAATTAGAGATAATTTCAAAAAGAACAACAAACAAGTTAGATGATACTTTTGTGCAAGCGTTGGAAGGGCCAGCAAGGTTTTTGCCAATTGTTTTAGGTTTTTTTATCGCCAGTTATTACATGACATTTTCAATTGAAGGTCGAGAAGTGGTGGATACAATTAATAGAACATTAATTACTATTTTAATTTTCTGGGTTATTCATCAAATAATAGAGCCAATTTCATATATTTTAAGTGGTTTAGATAAATTATTAACTAGAGAGCTTATAGGCTGGATTATTAAATCACTTAAAATTTTTATTTTTATTTTAGGTTTAGCAGCAGTACTTGAATTGTGGGGAATTAAAATTGGACCAATAATAGCTGGACTTGGATTATTTGGTGTTGCCGTAGCACTTGGCGCTCAAGATTTATTTAAAAATTTAATTTCTGGAATTTTAGTTTTAGTTGAAAAAAGATTTAAAATAGGAGATTGGATTTCTGTTGATGGCATAATAGAAGGTATAGTTGAAAAGATTGGTTTTAGATCTACCACAATAAGAAAATTTGATAAGTCTCTAGCTATTATTCCAAATTTTCAATTTGCAGAGAATGCCGTAGTTAATGTAAGCGAAACTTCGAACTGGTTGATTAGTTGGATAATTACACTTCAATATGACACTTCAGTTGATCAATTAAAGACGATTAGAAATGAAATAGAAAATTATATAAATAAAAGTGAAGATTATAATATTTCAATTGGTGTTGCTGTAAGAGTAGACAAATTTTCTGACAGTTCAATAGATATGTACGTTCGTTGTTTCACTAAGACGAACAGTTGGAATGAAATGCTTTCTGTTAAAGAAAGACTAGCAATTGAAATCAAGCAAATTGTAGAGAACAACAAAGCATCATTTGCATTCCCAAGTCAGTCGATTTATGTTGAAAAAAAATGATAGCTATATTTTATTTAGTTTTACAGGTTTTAAAACTTTATTCTTATGTTGTTATTGCTAATGTTATTATAAGTTGGCTGATTGCTTTTAACATTTTAAATACTAATAATAGATTTGTTTACTCCATTTTAGAGTTAACTTATCGATTAACAGACCCAATACTAAATAAAATAAGACATTTTTTGCCAAATTTAGGTTCTCTAGACATATCACCAATTATTCTTCTTTTATTGATTTGGTTTATCGAAATGTGTATGAAGCTGTACATCGCACCAATAATTTTTTAAAAAAACAAAATGATTTTAATTGATGGAAAAAAAGCAGCTGCAGAACTTAGAGAAGAACTTAAGATAGAAGTATCAGAATTAAAATCAAAATATAATAAAGTACCTGGTTTAACAGTAATATTAATTGGAGATATGACTCCAAGTCAAATTTATGTTCGTAATAAAGAAAAATCAGCTAACGAGGTTGGTTTAAAATCAGAGGTAATTAAATATCCTGATACTGTAGAGGAAAAAACTGTATTAGAAAAAATTGAAGAATTAAACAAAGATGAAACAGTTTCAGGAATCTTAGTCCAACTTCCACTACCAAAACATATTGATAAACAAAAAATAATAGAAGCTATTCTACCCTCAAAAGATGTTGATGGTTTTCATCCAATGAATGTGGGAAATCTATCATCTGGATATGAGAGTTCAGTTCCATGTACTCCACTTGGTTGTTATCTATTAATTAAAAAAATTGAACCAAATTTAAGTGGTAAAAAAGCAGTTGTAGTTGGTAGATCAAATTTAAACGGTAAACCAATGACTCAACTTCTTTTAAAGGAGAATTGCACTGTAACTATTACTCACTCAAGAACAAAAGATTTAAAAGCTGAGTGTTTAGAAGCTGATATAATTGTAGCTGCAGTTGGGATTCCAGAACTTGTAAAAGGTGATTGGGTTAGAAAAGACGCAATTGTGATTGATGTTGGTATTAACAAAACTGATAATGGTATTGTAGGCGATGTAGCTTTTGATGAAGTTTCAAAAGTTGCTAAGGCCCTAACACCCGTTCCAGGTGGAGTTGGACCAATGACCATTGCTTGTTTAATAAAAAATACAATTGAGTGTTTCAAAAGATCGCAAATTTAATATTTTAAATAATCCATTCCTTTTGGTAACCTTGAGCATGAAAAAGCCAAGATATCCATATAGAATAGCTATTCTTATGTTTTTGCTAACAGTCCCACCAATTGGTGCAACACAATTAGGTTGGTATCTGTATGATATGCAAACAGGATTTGATTATGGTATGATTGTTGGAGTCGCTTGTGTAATATATGCAGCATGGCTCATGTATGAAAAAAAAATGGAGAGAAGAGGATGAGGACTAATTAATGGAAAAAATTATTTTTTTTGGCTTAGTAATTCCAATTATGGGTTTTGTTTTATATCTTGGAGCAACAGCAATTATGAAAGGATTTGATGCTAAAAAAGCAAATAGATCTGAAAAAAAAGAAGATTCAGATAATATTGAAATATCAAATGATGTCAGTCAGTTAAGTAATGAAATAAGCAAATTAAATGAGCTGCACAAGAGTGGAGTTTTAAATCAAGAAGAATTTGAAAAAGCAAAAAAAAAATTATTAGAAAGCTAAAATCTATAATTATGTTTAAAGGATTTAAACAAAAATTGGTAAAAGTAAAAAAGGGGAGTATATTTTGTAAGTTTAAAGGTAACGGCCCGCCATTACTACTGCTACATGGTTATCCCCAAACACACATGATGTGGCACAAAACTGCTCCAGAGTTAAGTAGATATTTTACTGTAGTTGTTGCTGATTTAAGAGGATATGGAAATAGTTTAGTTTTATCAGGTGGAAAAAATCATATCAATTATTCAAAAAGAGAGATGGCCAAGGATATGGTTCAGTTAATGGATAAATTAAATTTTAAAAAATTCTTCGTAGCAGGACATGATCGAGGAGGAAGAGTTGCTCATAGGATAGCAAGAGACTTTAGAAAAAATATTTTAGCGATAAGTGTATTAGACATTTGTCCAACACTAGATATGTATGAATCCACTAATAGAGAATTTGCAAAAGCTTACTTTCACTGGTTTTTTTTAATTCAACCAGCTTCTTTACCAGAAAGAATGATAATGAGTGACCCAAGAAAATGGATGAAAAACTGTTTAGACAAATGGTCTGGAAATCACAAATTTGGAAATGTAGAAGAAGCTTATCTTAAATCATTCAAACAAAAAAAAAGAATACATGCCTCTTGTGAAGATTATAGAGCATCAGCTACAATAGATTTGGAACATGATAAGAAAGATAGAAATAAAAAACTAAATATTCCAGTTCAAGTATTATGGGGTAAAAATGGAGTTATAGGCAAACAATTTAATTCAATTAAAATTTGGCAAAAATATACAAGTAAAAAAATTATTGGAAAGGCAATTAAGTCTGGACATTTTATTCCTGAACAAAAACCAAAAGAAGTTGTTCAACAATTTAAAAATTTTTTTTTAAATAATAAAATTTAATTTATTTCTTTTCCATTACCCACAAGCTATCATTTGCTAAAAAATATATTTTACCATTTTTAGGATGAACTTGTATATCTCTAATTCTTCCTATTTTATTTTTAAAAATGATTTCTTCTTTTACATTTGATAAATTATTAAAAGTTAGTTTTCTAAGAGATTTATCTTTAAGAGAAGTGATTAATGCATTTCCATTCCATTCATTAAATTCTTCACCTTTATAAATTGTGATTGCACTGGTTGCAATAGAGGGCACCCAGTAAGCTATTGCTTTAGTAAAACCTGGTTTCCATTTAGGACCAATTTTAGTACCCGAGTAATTTTTTCCTCCCCATCCTAATATTTTCCAACCGTAATTTTCACCTTTCTTTGCTTCACCAAACCAGTCACCTCCTTTGGCTCCATGATTACTTAAATAAATTTTTCCATCAAATGGGGATAATGTTAAACCTTGGGGATTTCTAACGCCAATTTGAAAGATTTCAGGTAACCAATTCTCTTTCCCTTTAAACTTGGGATTATCTTTCGGAATACTTCCATCTTTATGAATTCTAATAATACTTCCCGGATGCTTAGTTGGATCTTGAGCAATCATTCCCTGACCTCTCTCACCAGCAGATGCATAGAGGTAATCTCCTTTAATTGCTAATCTTGAACCAAAATGATAACCAGAGTCTATAGGTGGATTTGCTTGAAAGATATTTTTAAAATTTAATTTTTTGTCATTAAATTTTGCTCTAGCAATTGAAGTACTTGTTTTCCAATTTCCTCTATCTTCAGAATATGAAATCCAAAGATTGTCATTTTTATAAATAATATCTAATAAACCTCCTTGTCCATATTCTAAAAAATTAAGGTTATGTTTAATGTTAATAATTTCATTTGTAATAATATTTATAATTTTAATTTTTCCACTTTTTTCTGTAATTATTATTTCATTTTTATTAATAAAAGATGAACCCCAAGGATCTTTAAGAGTTACTATTTTTTTAAATTTTAAATTTTCAGAAAAACTTTTTGTACTGGATAATAAAATAAAAATTATAAATAAAATATACTTTTTCACTTTAAGACAGTTTTGATCTACCACCATCAACTGCAATTATTTGGCCTGTTATCCAAGAACTATCTTCTGTTATCAAAAATTTAGCCAAAGAAGCAGAATCTTTTCCTTCACCCAACCTTTTTAATGGATGAGCTTTTGCAATACCTTCTGCAATTGCTATATTTTTTAACATAGGTTCTGCAATTTTCGATTTTGTTAAACTTGGTGCCACACAGTTTACTCTAATGTTGGGAGCAAATTCTGCAGCCAAAGAAACTGTTAACCCTTCTACAGCAGCTTTTGTTGAGGCAATGATAGAATGATTTGTAAATCCTCTTTGTGCCGCAACTGTTGAAAACATAACAATAGAACCTTTATTTTTTTTTAAACTTTCTTGATATGCTTTGATTGCTTCTATGGCTGAATAAAGATTTAATTTCATACATTTTTGAAAATCTTGCTCACTAGCTGTTCTAAGAGGTTTTAAATCAATTGAACCAATACAATACGCAAGACCCTTAATTTCTGAAACATCAGATTTAACCTTTTCAATAAAGCCTTCCTCTAAAACATCTGCAACTGTATGAGAGCACCCAAGTTTTTCAACAATCGGAGTAAGTTCACTCTCATTTCTTGCAACAAGATGAATATCTTGACCTGAGTTTTTTAATTTTTCAGCCAAACTTGATCCAATAGAACCTGTCGCACCAAAAATTAGATATTTTTCTGACATAAAAATTTTTATTAGTTATATTTAAACATGAAGTTATTTTTTATACTTGGTAATCAATTATTTCCAATAAAATACCTCAACCGCTTCAAAAAAGACCACCTGTTTTTTATGGCCGAAGACAAGGTTTTATGCACTTATGAGAAACATCATAAACAAAAAATATTGTTATTTTTATCTTCTATGCGTTCTTACGCAGATGTATTAAATAAAAATAAATTTAAATTAAAATATATAAGAATTGAAGATAAAGAATTTAATGATGATTATTTAAAAAAATTAAAAAAAGTAATCAATAAAAATAAAATTAAAGAAATATCAAGTTTTGAAATTGAAGATAAATTTTTTGAAAAAAAAATATCTCAATTTTTAAAAAAAGAAAAAATAGAATGGAATGTTATCCAGACACCAATGTTTTTAAATTCTCGACAGGAATTTAAAAATTACTTGGTGAAATCAAAAAAACCTTTTATGGCGACCTTCTATAAGGAGGTTAGAAAAAAGTCTGGGGTATTAATGGGTTCTGATGGAAATCCGATTGGAGGTAAATGGAGCTTTGATGAAGATAACAGAAATAAATTGCCTAAAGAAATTGCAATTCCAAAATTTCCCAAGATAAACGAAACCAATCATACAATAAAATTAAAACCAATTATTGAAAAATTATTCAAACATCATCCTGGAAGTACTGATAATTTTTGGCTGGCGACAGAATATGATGATGTTGTTAAACTATTAAATTTTTTTATAAAAGAAAAATCAAATTTATTTGGTGATTATGAGGATGCTGTTAATCAAAAAGATAATATTTTATTTCATAGTGCTCTAAGCCCTTACATAAATTTAGGTTTAATAACTCCTGAATTTATTATTCAAAAAATTTTAGATTTTCATAAAAAAAACAAGATAAGAATGAATTCACTTGAAGGATATATTCGTCAAGTAATTGGATGGAGAGAATTTATGCGTGGTATTTATCAAGACTATTCTGAAGAAATGGAAACTAGAAATTTTTTTAAACAAAATAGAAAAATGAAAAATTCTTGGTACGAAGGAACTACAGGATTGCTACCGTTAGATTATGCAATTAAAAATGCACTCAATCATGGATGGTCTCATCATATTGAGAGATTAATGATTTTATCTAACATAATGAACCTTTGCGAGATTAAGCCCACAACTGTCTATAAATGGTTTATGGAAATGTTTGTTGACTCATCTGATTGGGTAATGGTTCCAAATGTTTATGGAATGGGCCTGTTTAGTGATGGAGGTATTTTTGCAACCAAACCTTATATCTGTGGTTCAAGTTATTTAATGAAGATGATGGATTTTAAAAAGGGAGAGTGGTGTAATACTATGGATGGTCTTTATTGGAGATTTATAGATCGAAATAGAAAATTTTTTTTAACTAATCCAAGATTATCAATGATGGTTCGTATTTTTGATAAAATGAAAATAGATAGAAAAAAAATGATTTTACTTGAAGCAGATAAATTTATTAAACAAAATACAATTTAGTGAAAAAAAAACACCTACCATCAAAAATTTGCTCTGCTTGTAAAAGACCTTTTGTTTGGCGAAAAAAATGGCAACTTAATTGGGATAGAGTAAAATATTGTTCTAAGAAGTGTTCTAAGCTAAGCTAAACTTTAGTGAACATAATTGTATTACAACATATTAAAATTGAAGATCCTGGTTACATTAAAGATCTAATGTTAGCTGATGGAGTTAAATTAACTACTGTCGAACTCGATGAAGGTGAAAAAATTCCAAATGATCTAAGTCAATTTGATGGTATGTTTTGTATGGGTGGTCCGATGGATACTTTTATGGAAGAAGAATATCCTTGGTTAATTGATGAAAAAAAAAAAATTAAGGAATTTATTATCGATTTAAAAAAACCTTATTTAGGTTTCTGTCTTGGTTGTCAATTACTTGGAGAAGTTGTTGGTGGAGAAGTTGTAAAATCAAATCCAGCAGAAATTGGTATTATGGATATTAATTTTACACAAGAAAAAACTAAAGATAATTTGTTTTCTGAATTTCCAGATACAATTAAAAGTTTGCAATGGCACTCTTATGAGGTGCAGGGCTTAGATGATAATAAAGATATTACTTTGTTAGCGTCATCTCCAATAACAAAATATCAAATTTTTAAATATAAAAATTACGCGTATGGTATTCAATTTCATATAGAAATTAAAGATACTACAGTTAATGAATGGGGATGTGTGCCTGAATATAAAAAAGCTTTAGAGGATCAGTTAGGAAAAGATGCTTTAAAAAAATTTAATAATGAGGCACAAGCAAATATGAAAATGATGAATAATTTTTCAAAAATTTTGTATTCAAAATTTAAAAATGATATTCTTAAAATAAAATAGGAGGGAAAATGTCTGTATTTAAATCTATCAATGAAAAAAAAGCTAAAGGGAAGGTTAAAAAAAATATTCGAAGATATAAAAAAAAATAGAAAAATTAATAAAATTCCAAATTTTTGGAAATCACTTGCTCACAATCCTGATAATCTTGAAAGAACCTGGAATAATTTAAAAGAAATAATGAAAAAAGGAGCTTTAGACCCTGTAACTAAAGAACTTATTTATGTGGCTGTATCAATTACTAATCATTGTGATTATTGTATCAGGTCTCATACTGCGGCTGCAAAAAAAAAAGGTGCAACTGATCAAATGATAAAAGAAATGATTGATGTAGTTGGTTTAGCAAATCAAAATAATAAATTTGTTGCAGGCTATCAAGTTGAGGTAGACAAAATTTATAAATAATAATTTTTAAAAATTTCAAAAAAATGAATAATAAAATTTTTGAATGGGCAGGAGTTATTACAGCAATTTTATATTCTTTATTTGTTGCGCTAAACATTGGAATAGAATTTTTTGGTTTTTGTTTATTACTTTTATCAGCAATTTTAATTGGAATTTGGGCTTATAGAGGAGGACATAAAGGAATACTGCTATTGCAATTTTTTTATGCAACTGCAGGAATTATTGGAATGTTAAGGTGGTTTTAATTAAAGGTTGAAATTATTTTGGGTATATAACTTTTAAAATTAAAAAAACCTTTGTTACAGTATTGCCAAGAGAATTGATCAAGTTTTCTATATAAAAAATCTATTTTAAAATTATTTGAATTTAGATAATCTAAGTTTTCACCAATATTCGGATATAAACTATAACAATTTTCAATATTCTTAATTTCACTTATATCAATAATTTCACAATTAATAGATTTTTCTTTTAATCTTTGTTCTTGGTCTTCAATGAGAAGAGATTTAAATTTTACTAATTTTTCACTGAGCTTAATAGATCTATTTTCATTTTTATTAGAAATTAGATAAATTTTTTTAAAGTTATTTTTTTTAAATTCCATGATCTCAAAGGAGAGATTATTTTCAAAAATTAAAAGATTTTTTTCTTCAAGATTTTTTGGATTATTAAAGTTTTGATTAATTATTGAATAATGTTTTTCAGAAATCTTTGGAGCTGCATTTTCATTTAACTTTATATTTTGAAATCTATTGTTCGTAAATTTTTTAATGTTCCATTCACTTGCTAAATAATGTTTACCTTTTGTTTGAATACCAGCAACCCATCTCCATCCAAGGGTATTAGATGCAGCATCTCCATCAAAAAGATGTTGCATAAAAAATTCAGCTCCAAGTTGCCATGGTAATCCTAGGGTGAAAATCCAGATACTTGCAAACCACATTCTGGTGTGATTATGAAGATAGTTGTTATCTTTTAGTTCATTTATCCACTGATCAAAGCATTCTATGTTTGTTTTTCCTTCAATAGCGTTCAGATAATTTTGTTTATTTTTATATTTTTCTCTAAATTCTCTTAATTCTGATAAGTAATCTGACCAAACATTTGGTCTTAATTCTAACCAACCTTTCCAATAAATACGCCATAGAACTTCTTGAATGAATTTCTCATTTTTTGCAAACGAGAATTTTTTAAGAGATTTATCAATCACTTCTAATTCGTTTATAACACCATGCGTTATGTAGGGAGATAAACATGAAATATTAGATCTATTATCTGGCCCAAAATCAAAATTTCTTAATTTAGAATATTCTGAAAGATTATTTTCGACAAAATGGTTTAATTTATCAACGGCCTTAGCCCTCGAAGCTTCAAATATCATGTTAAACTATTTTGATTTTTTTTTTCTTAAACCCAATTTATCGCTATGTCTTAGTCTTAAAATGACTATTGCAGCAGCAATTAAAACTATTGCGATAGCTTCATATACCAGAGCTGTTGGATCCATTTCTTTACCTTGCAAGATTATAAATCGAGCAAGAGCTGTTATGGCGATTAAAAGAGGAAGAGTTATACTTATTGATTGTTGATCCCAAAATACTCTAACCATTGCAAGAACCTCAAGATAAAGAAACATTAATAGTAAATCAGCTAAAGTTACTGATTGATTTAGAAACATATTTTTAATTTCTATGCCGACTGCAATTACAGTACTTATTAAAATAATACACATTAAAATAAGTTGTAAATTTTTTGCTATTTTTTCCATTACTTATCTTTACTAAAAGGTAGCCATTTTTCAAATACAGATTTAGACGGTCCATCATAGGGAATAGAGTAAGAACTAGGATTAGGACTAGTTAAGACTTCAATTCCTTTAGAAAATATAAAAATAAATACTACCACAAATACAAGAACCATTATTTTAAAAGGATCAAAATTTTTAGTTTTAAAAACAATATTAGATTTTTCTTCTGCTCTATGGAATTGTTTGAAAGTCATGTAAACTGCAAATATCAAACCGATATGAGCAACATAAAGACCTGCCCAACCAAAAGCAAATGTTGTGTAAGAGAAAACGTATAAACTAAAAACTGTAGTCCAAATAAAACTTAATACTAAAAGAATTTGAAGTCTTACTGTTTTGGGAAGTGCTCTAAGATCATTCTTGCTATCATCGAACAAGATATTTGCTGCATCTATCATCCAATTTTTTAGTGATTCCATATATCAAGGTTATAATCTTTGAGGATTATAACAAATGTCAAATTGTCCTAAAACCTATTATGAACGTAGTCTTTTTTTGTGAAAATTAATGAATCTTTCCACATTTGATTTATTAAATGTTTTATTTTCTTCAAAAGAAACTTTTTTCATTGAGTAAGCTGAACTAGAAGTTTTCCTAGAAATTATAATAACGTTTCCTTTATAAAGTTTAAGTTTTACTGATCCTTTAACTTTATTTTTTTTAAGATCTACAATTTTTTGAAGTTTAAATCTTTCTTTAGAATACCAATAACCATTATAAATAAGTTCAGCATATCTTGGCATGATTTGATCTTTTTTATGCATGGTATCTTTATCTAATGTTACTGACTCAATTGCACGATGTGCAATAATTAAAAGTGTTCCACCAGGAGTTTCATACACTCCTCTAGATTTTATCCCAATAAATCTATTTTCTACTAAGTCGACTCTCCCAATTCCATTTTTACCTGCAACTATGTTTAGTTTTTCTAATAATTTAGATGGTGATAATTTTTTTCCATTTATTCCAATTGGATCACCATTTCTAAAGTTAATTGTAATAAAGCTAGGTTTATTTGGAGCCTTTTCAGGTGAAACAGTTCTCTGAAATATAAATTCAGGTGCTGCACTTTTGGGGTTTTCTAAAACTTTTCCTTCAGTAGATGTATGAAACAGATTGTCATCAACTGAAAAAGGAGGGGCTCCTTTTTTATCCTTTGGAATACTAATGCCGTGTTTTTTAGCATAATTAATAAGATCAGTTCTTGATTTTAATTTCCAAATTCTCCAAGGTGCAATTATTTTTATTTTTGGACCAAAGTAATGATAACCTAACTCAAACCTAACTTGATCATTACCCTTTCCAGTTGATCCATGTGAAACTGCGAAGGCTTTATATTTTTTAGCAATTCTAATTTGATCTTTTGCAATAAGTGGTCTTGCTATTGATGTTCCCAATAAATAAATACCTTCATAAATTGCATGACCTCTAATCATTGGGTAAACATAATCTTTAACAAAGGTATCTTTTAAATCTTTGATTATAATATTTTTAACACCAAATTTTTTTGCATTAGTAATGATTTTTTTTCTATTAATTTCTTGCCCAACATCTGCAGTGTAACAAATTACTTCGGCATCATAATTTTCTTGAAGCCATTTCAAAATTATTGATGTATCAAGTCCTCCAGAGTAAGCTAGAACAATTTTCTTTTTTAATTTCATTAATTAACTGCAAGCTTTTTTTGTAGCGTTATAAGCTTTAGTAAATCCCAATAAAGAGTAGTGATCAATGGTTTGAGAACCTTTTTGATTGTATCCAGTAATCATAATTCTTGATCCTTTCTTCATTCTTTTTATCATTCTAAATTCAATTTTAGTATCAGCAATCCATGCAAACCCTTGCTCTTTGATATCAAATTTAAATTTATTTTTTCCTGATTGTGCAATCACAGAGTTGCTATTATTAAATTCATAACCCGCTGTAACACTAACTTCATCGATAATTTTATCAGCTGGTCTAAAAGCAATAAATAATTTAGCATCTCTTTTATTTGATTTTGGTGCTTGTAAAATAGGCGATGACTGAGCAAAGCAAACTTTTCCAGTAGCTTCAGTAACAACCATTGAAACCCAATCTTTATATTTACCAATTTTTTTTATCTCTTCTGCTGATAACTGACCAAAATAGCTAAAAAAGATTATTGGTACTATTAATATAATTTTTTTAATTAAGGACATGGGTTTGGATAAATTGTTTGAATTTTATTAATTTTTTTAATGACATCATCAGATAAATTTACATTTACACTTTCTATATTAGTTTTCAACTGCTCCATTGAGGTAGCACCAATAATTACACTAGTTACAAAGTCTTGTATTTCACAAAATTTTATCGACATTTGACTCATATCAAGATTATGCTCTTCACTGATTTTAAAGTACTCTTCAACAGCTTCATCTATATTTGGTTTTCTATATCTTGTCCAAAAATCAAAATCTCTCTCCATTCTAGAGCCTTTTGGAAAAGCTTTGTTTCTATATTTTCCACTCAAGTAACCACTCGCGAGAGGTGAATATGCTAAACATCCTATTTTTTCTCTAATAGAAATTTCTGCTAAACCTACTTCATATGACCTGTTTAAAAGATTATAGGGATTTTGAACACACATCATTCTAGGTAAATTATTATCTTTTGATATTTCAAGATATT
>CACEKT010000021.1 GCA_902560225.1 uncultured Pelagibacteraceae bacterium | reverse complement strand
TCATAGTTGGATGTTTGCTGATAGGGGAAAAAGAATGATAGAAAAAAAATATATTAAACCACTAAGTAGATTAAGTATATTTAAGAAAGATATGAAACTAGCAAACAACTTAAGAAAAAAACATTTTATAAATTTACCTTTGACTAAAGTTGCACTTAAAATGTATAAAAAAGGATGCGAGCAAGGACTAGAAAATTTTGACGACGCTGCAGTTATACGCCTATTAGAAAAAAAAGCTGTTAACTAATGGCGCGCCTGCTAGGAGTCGAACCCAGAACCTCCTGATCCGAAGTCAGGCGCTCTATCCAGTTGAGCTACAAGCGCATATAGTATTAATATTACATTTTATGAAAAAAAACATTAATTATATAGTTGAAGAAAGTGAAAATAATCTAAGAGTAGATATTTTAATCAATAAACGAGAAAAATTAATAAGTAGAACTAGAATTAAAAATTTAATCTTAAAAGGAAAATTAAAATTAAACAATGAAGAAATAAAAAATCCCTCAAAAAAAGTTTTAACAGGTGACAAATTAAGTCTAAAAATTCCAAAACCCAAAGAAGCTTCTTTAAAACCTTATAATTATAAGTTAGAAATAATCTATGAGGATGAAGATTTATTAGTAATTAATAAGCCAGCAGGAATAATCATGCATCCAGGAGCTGGAAATTATGAGGAAACAATTGTAAATGCATTGATCAATTATAATAAAAATTCTCTTTCAACTATTGGTGATGAACTTAGGCCAGGAATAGTTCATAGAATAGATAAAAATACATCTGGTTTAGTTGTTGTAGCCAAAAATAATGAGACTCATGAAAACTTATCAATGCAATTCAGTGATCATACAATCATAAGAGTTTACCAATTATTAATATGGGGAAAACTTAGACCTTCTTCTGGTAGAATTGATACTTATATAACTAGAAGTTCAAAAAATAGACAACTAATGGAAGTTAGTCGATCTAAAGGTAAAAAAGCTATAACAAATTATAAAACTATAGAAATTTTTGAAAACGATAAATCTCCAACATTAAGTTTAGTAGAATGTAAATTAGAAACTGGAAGAACTCATCAAATAAGAGTGCATATGACTTTTTCTGGAAATAGTATTGTAGGGGATGACAAATATAAAAAAAAGTATAAAAAAATTAAAAATGTTAACTTAGAACTTGAGAATACAATTTCAAAATTAAATAGACAATTTCTGCATGCTAAAACTTTAGGATTTATTCATCCTAAGACCAGTAAAGAAATGATTTTTTCTTCAAATTTGCCAAAAGAACTAAATAATTTATTAAAAATGCTTAGAAATACTAACGAATAAATCATTGAAAATTTAGTATAGTTAATTAAATAAACATAGCCATGACAACAACATATAATAATTTACCAGCTCTTACAAATGAAGGAGGTCTGTCTGCATATTTAGAACAGATAAAAAAATTTCCTATGCTTGCAGCTGAGGAAGAATATATGTTAGCTAAAAATTGGAAAACTACTGGGAATGTTAAAGCTGCAGAAAAATTAGTTACAAGTCACTTAAGATTAGTTGCTAAAATTGCAATGGGCTATAAAGGATATGGGCTTCCCGTGAATGAAATGATTTCTGAAGGTAACGTTGGTCTTATGCAAGCTGTTAAAAAATTTGAACCAGAAAAAGGCTTTAGACTTGCTACTTATGCGATGTGGTGGATTAAAGCATCTATCCAAGAGTATATATTAAGATCATGGAGTTTAGTTAAAATTGGAACAACCACTGCACAAAAAAAATTATTTTTTAATCTAAAAAAAATTAAAAATCAAATTGCGCCTCAAACTGAAGGTGATTTAAGAGATGAACATGTTAATGAAATATCTAATAAGCTAGATGTAAGTAAAGAAGAAGTAATTTCGATGAATAGAAGACTTTCTGGAAAAGAGTTCTCGCTGAATGCACAAGTTGGAGAAGATGGTGATGAATGGCAGGACTGGCTTGTAGATAAGGAATTAGATCATGACTTAAAATTTGCACATCAAGAAGAAATGGAGCAAAGAAAAGATCTTTTAAAGAATTCTATTAAAGTTCTAAATGATCGAGAAAAAGAAATTTTATATTCAAGAAGATTAAATGATAATCCAGCTACACTGGAGGACTTAAGTAAAAAATTTAAAATAAGTAGAGAAAGAGTTAGACAAATAGAAAATAAAGCATTTGAGAAGCTACAAAAGCATATGCTGCTTATAGCAAAATCAAAAAATTTATTACCAGTTAATTAAATATCAAAAGGATTTTCTAACAAAATAGTATCCTCTCTCTCTGGACTAGTCGATATACTTGATACTTTTGTATCTACAAACTTTTCTATAGCATATACATACTTTTTTGCATTTTCTGGTAATGAGTCCATATCTTTAATTCCATTAGTAGATGTTTTCCATCCTGGAAAAGTTTTGTAAACAGGTTTTATTTTAATCTGATCTTCAACTGCTGCAGGTAGATAATCTATTTTTTTTCCATCAAGTTCGTACTCAACACACATTTTAATTTCATCTAATTCATCAAGAACATCTAATTTAGTTAGTGCAATTCCATCTATTCCTGATATTTTTATTGTTTGTCTAACAAGAACTCCATCAAACCAGCCACATCTTCTTTTTCTACTTGTGACTGTGCCGAATTCTTTTCCACGTGTCCCCAACAATTCTCCAATATTGTCTGTTAGTTCTGTTGGAAAAGGTCCTTCTCCTACTCTTGTGGTGTATGCCTTTGTTATACCAAGAACATAATTAATTGAATTTGGACCACATCCTGTTCCTGTTGCAGCACTTGAAGCAACAGTATTGGATGAGGTAACATAAGGATAAGTTCCATGATCAACGTCTAACAAAATTCCTTGAGCTCCCTCAAATAAAATTTTCTTTTTTTGTTTTTTAAATTCATCAATTTTTAACCAAACAGGTTGAGAAAACTGCAATATATTTGGTGCAATTTGTAATAAATCTATCTTAAGCTGTTTTTTTTTGAAAATTTTTTTTCCTAAACCTTTTCTAATCGCATTATGATGCTCAAGAACGGAGTCTAGTCTTTGATCTAAATTTTTTTCAGATCTCAAATCCATGACTCTTATAGATCTTCTTCCTACTTTATCCTCATATGCAGGACCAATGCCTCTTCTAGTAGTTCCAATTTTACCTTTACCTGCTGCATCTTCTCTAATTTCATCCATTTCTTTATGGAATGGTAAGATTAAATTAGCAGATTCAGAAATAATAAAATTATCAATATTTACTTCTACACCTTTTGATTTTATTTCATCAATTTCTTCAAGTAATGCCCAAGGATCAATTACTACTCCATTTCCAATAATTGATATTTTATTTTTTCTAACAATTCCTGAGGGAAGCAATCTTAACTTATAGGTTATTCCATCAATTACTAGTGTGTGGCCTGCATTATGTCCTCCTTGAAATCTAATAACAATATCTGCTTGCTTTGAAAGCCAATCTACAATTTTTCCCTTTCCCTCATCTCCCCATTGGGATCCAACTACAACTACGTTTTTCATTATCTAAATTTTTTATTTATACTCATTGTATTAAGATGATTAATTGGGCCATGACCAATACCATAATTTGGGTTTGTTAATATGGCAGAATTTACATACTTAATTGCAAGCTCACAAGATTTCTTTATAGTTTTTCCACACGATAAAAAAGTAGTTATAGCAGTCGATAAAGTGCATCCAGTACCGTGAGTATTCTTTGTTTTATATCTATAATTATTAAATTCTTTTATTTCTGATTTATTAACGAATATATCTTGGACGATTTTAGATTCCAAATGCCCACCTTTAATTAAAACATTTTTTGTACCAAATTCTAATAATTTTTTTGCTGCAAGAACCATGTCTTCTTTAGTTTTTATTTTAATTTTTGTTATGATTTCAGCCTCAGGAATATTTGGGGTAACCAAAATAGCTCTCTTAATTAATTTTAATTTAAGTGATTTAATTGCTTTATTATCTATTAACTTAGCACCACCTTTTGCAACCATTACTGGGTCTAGCACTATTTTTTTTATCTTAATATTATTTAATGATTTCAAAACAGAATCTATGACTTTCGTTGAATGCAGCATTCCAATTTTAATCGCATCAGGTTTAATATCCTTTGAAGAAAAAACGATTTGATTAAAAATTTCTTTAGGTGGAATAGGCACTATTGATTTAACACCTGTGGTATTTTGAGATGTAACTGCTGTTATGGCTGTCATTGCATATGATCCTAATGCTGTAACGGTTTTAATATCTGCCTGAATACCTGCTCCACCAGATGAGTCTGATCCTGCAATGATTAATATTTTTGATTTAGGTTTCAATTTACTTAATTTTTTTTGAAATAATATTTATGCACTTTTTTAGAAGTTTTATATTTTCACTCTCTCCCATTACTCTTATTTTTGATTCTGTTCCAGATTGTCTTACTAGTATCCTACCTTGTCCGTTCATTAATTTTTCTGCAATCTTAATTGATTTTTTTACTTCATAATTTTTTATTATACCTTTATCTTTAACTTGAATATTTTTTAAAATTTGAGGTATTTTTTTAAATTTATTAAAAAAATCACTAGCTTTTCTTCCTTTTCTGATTGCAAAAAGTGCTTCTAGTGCAACAAGTAAACCATCACCTGTTGTTGCAAATTTTCCTAAAATAATATGTCCAGATTGTTCTCCACCTAAATTAAAATTATTTTTTTTCATTTTTTCTTTTACATACCTGTCTCCAACATTTGCTCTAATAAATTTTATTTTTTTAGACCTAAAAAATTTTTCTAAACCATAATTTGACATTAATGTTCCAACAACACCTCCTTTAAGCATTTTTTTATTTTTCCATCTTGTGGCTAAAGCTGCAATTATTTGATCTCCATCAATTATGTTTCCCATCTCATCGCACATAATAATTCTGTCAGCATCTCCATCAAGTGAGATACCTAGGTGTGCTTTATATTTTTTTACAGCATACTTAATCTTATTTGGATATGTTGACCCACAGTTATTATTTATATTAAGTCCATTAGGGTTCACACCAATTGATATTACTTTTGCTCCTAATGATTTCAATAATTCTGGTCCTGCTTTGTATCCTGCGCCATTTGCACAATCAATTACAATCCTTAATCCTCTCAAATTAAATTCTTTTATAAAATTTTTTTTCAAAATTTTTATATAATCGTTTGTACCACTTTCTAATCTTTTTACTCTTCCCAATTTTTCAGGGCTTGATAGATTTAATACAATTTTTTTATCTATTAAATTTTCAATTTTTTGTTCAATTTTATCTGATAATTTCATACCATCTGGTCCAAATAATTTTAATCCATTATCATAGTGAGGGTTATGTGAAGCGGTAATCATTATACCTAAATTTGCTTTCATAGTTTTTGTCAACATAGCTAAACCATTTGTAGGCAAAGGTCCTAGTGTATAGACATGCATTCCAGCAGATGTAAGTCCTGATACTAATGCGGGTTCTAGAGTGTAGCCTGACAATCTAGTATCTTTTGCAATTATTGCTGTTTGTTTTCTCTTTTTTTGTGACTTAAAATATATTCCTGATGCTAAACCAAATTTAAAAAACATGTCTCCATTAATATTTTTACTATTAATAGCTCCTCTAATTCCATCAGTTCCAAAATATTTTTTTGACATTAATTTTTAAATAGTTTCTTAAACACTTTTACTCCTTGTAGTAATTCATTAACATCATGAATTCTTAATATTTGAACTCCTTGCATCATTAAATAAATTGACGATGCAACTGTTCCGCCAATTCTATTTTTAGTATCGTTTTTTCCTGTTAGATCTTTAATAAATCTTTTTCTTGAATTACCAACTAGTATAGGAAAACCGAGAGAGTGAAAAATAGAAATGTTACTAATTAAATTCATATTATGTTTCAAATTTTTTCCAAAACCTATACCGGGATCAATAATGATATTATTATGTTTGATACCAATAGATCTTAAAAACTTTAATTTATTTTCAAAAAAATCGTATATATCTAATAATTCATTATTATAACGAGGTTTATTTTGCATATTATAAGGGGTTCCTTGTGAATGTTGAATAACAAAAGGAATTTTATATTTATTTAAAATATTTATAGTTTTAGGGTCATAAGTAAGGCCAGATACATCATTAATTATTTTAACACCACATTTAATACCTTTTTCCATAATGTCTGATTTTCTAGTATCAAGTGACAAAGGAGTCTTTTTGCTTATAGATCTAATTATTTTTTCCAATCTTTTCCATTCTAATTTTTTGTTTACTGAGATTGATCCCGGTCGAGTGGATTCGCCGCCAACATCTATTATATTGGCGCCTGATCTAAACATTTGTAATGCATGAGCTATTCCTCTTTTTTTAGAGTTAAATTTTCCACCATCAGAAAAACTGTCTGGCGTAAGATTTAATACGCCCATTATATTTGGTATCTTTTGAAAATTTAAATTTGCAAAATTATTTTTTTTTAATTTAATTTTTTTTAAATCTAAATTTACTTGTTTTTTTAATGTTTTAGATAAACTATTTATTTCTTTAATAGAAATTTTTTTCTTTGATTTTCTTGATATTATTTCAAGATGGTCAAATGATATTTCTGGATTGTTATTTAGTGGAAATGTTTTTTTTTTACTTAATAATGTCTTAGATTCTTTTCCATAATAGAAATTACACACTCTTGTGTAATATCTTCTCATTTCTATTTAATGAACTATTTTTGGTTTTAAACCCATGGCACCTAGTGCTGAATTTTGGTCATCGTTTTCTTCTGGTTTCTCAGCTATCTTGTCTTTAGGATATTGGTTCTTATTAATTATATTTTCAATTTCTTCTCCAGTCAAAGTTTCATAAGTAATAAGAGCTTTTGCAATTTTATGCAAATCATCAATCTTATCAGTTAATATTTTTTTTGCTTGATCGTAACCTTCATCAATTAGTTTTCTTATTTCTTTATCTATCTTTTGAGAAGTTTCCTCTGAAACTGACTGAGTTTGAGTAACTGATCTTCCTAAAAATACTTCTTCTTGGTTTTCTCCATATTCTACTGGACCCATTTCTTCACTCATTCCATATTTGGTAACCATTGCTCTTGCGAGCTGTGTGGCTTGATTAATATCTGATCCACTTCCACCACCAGCACCAGTAGATATATCGTCTTTTCCAAAAATAATTTCTTCTGCAACTCTCCCTCCAAAACATACTGCCATTCTAGCTTTTAGATATTTAATTGAATACCCATGTTTGTCTCTTTCTGGCAAATTCATAACCATTCCAAGCGCTCTACCTCTTGGAATAATTGTAGCCTTATGTATTGGATCATAACTAGGCATATTAAAAGATACTAAAGCATGACCCCCTTCATGATATGCTGTTAACTTCTTCTCTTCTTCAGTCATTACCATTGATCTTCTTTCTGCTCCCATCATTACTTTGTCTTTAGCTTCCTCAAATTCAATTAAAGTCACAATTCTTTTATTTTTTCTAGCAGCTAATAAAGCTGCTTCATTTACTAAATTTGCCAAATCTGCACCTGAAAAACCTGGAGTCCCCCTTGCTATAGTTCTTAAGTTTACATCAGGAGACATTTTAATTTTCTTAACATGAACTTTTAAAATTTTTTCTCTTCCAATTATATCTGGGTTTGAAACAACTACTTGTCTATCGAATCTGCCGGGTCTTAATAAAGCAGGATCAAGCACATCAGGTCTATTGGTTGCTGCTATTATGATTACGCCCTCATTAGTATCAAAACCATCCATCTCAACTAACAATTGATTTAAAGTTTGTTCTCTTTCATCATTTCCTCCACCTAAACCAGCACCTCTACTTCTTCCAACTGCATCTATTTCATCAATAAAAATAATACATGGAGAATTTTTTTTACCTTGTTCGAACATATCTCTAACTCTTGATGCACCCACGCCAACAAACATTTCCACAAAGTCTGAACCTGATATAGTGAAAAATGGAACACCAGCTTCTCCTGCTATTGCTCTTGCCAGTAAAGTTTTACCAGTACCAGGAGGTCCAACTAACAATGCGCCTCTAGGAATTTTTCCTCCTAGTCTGCTAAATTTTTTTGGGTCTTTTAAAAACTCTACTATTTCTTCAACTTCCTCTTTAGCCTCTTCAATTCCAGCAACGTCATTAAAAGTAACTTTACCTTTTAACTCGTTCATCATTTTAGCTTTTGATTTTCCAAATCCCATGGCTCCACCCTTTCCACCTTGCATTTGTCTCATAAAGAAAATCCAGACAGCAATTAATAGCAACATTGGAAACCATGAAAGTAAAACACCGAACAAAGAAGGCATTTTTTCTTCTAGCGGTGCAGCTGAAATACTTACACCCTTATCAGATAATTTTTCAATCAAATTAGGATCATTTGGTGAGTAAGTTGAAAATGTATTACCATTTGAATAAACACCTTTTATATTATTACCTTGAATTTCAACTTTTAATACTTCTCCATTATCTACTGATGTTAAAAATTCTGAAAATATAACTTGATTGCTACCTCTTAAATTTGATTGAGGGTTCTTAAACATATTATATAGACCAATAGTTAAGAATACTATGATAGCCCACATTGCAAGATTTTTTAAATTCATAACTATAAGATAAGAATTATTACAAATTTAACAAGTGACAAAATATCAGTAAATAAGAGAAATTTGTTATTCTTTACTCACTATTACTGTTTGATTTACTTTTTTTATTAAACACCCACCCAAAGTAGTTTTTAAGAAACTTTTGCTAGCTATAGATTTAATGACCCTATCAATTTTTTTACCTCTGGAAGGATAATATTTTTTTCCAATAATTTTAATTATTTCTGTAAATGACCTAAAAACTACTTCTTTAGAATTAATAAAAAAATTTTGTTTTAAAATAACTGATTCTTTTTTTTTTAAAAAAAATGTATTTTTTACTAAATTTTTTTGTGTATAAAATTTAATATTCTCATTCGCAATTTTTAAATTTTTTATTGTTAAAATAAATTTATTTTTATTTAATCCTTCTGACTCTAGTTGTTTCAAAAAATTTCTTATTTTCACCCTTTTAAACTTATCATCTTTGTTTGAAGGATCTTTAACAAATGAACCAAAAATATATTTACTAACATAAATCAAATCTTTCTTATTAAAATTTAATAAAGGTCTGATTAAATTTATTTTTTGATATTGTGTATTTTGATCAAATGATACCAATCCATTAAGTCCGCTTCCTCTTGAAATTCTTATAAAAAAATTTTCTAATAAGTCATCTAAATGATGTCCTAATAAAATATTTTTTATATTCAACTGTTTGGCATTTTTTATAAGTAATTTATATCTTTTATCTCTTGCAACAGATTGTATATTTTGTTTTGGTTTTTTTCCATGCCAAGATAAAATATTTAAGTTTATAGAAAAATTTTTTAATTGCTTTTGAACGTTTTTTGCCTCTATGGTCGAATTATTTCGAAGTTTATGATCAACAATAAAATATTTTACATTTAATTTTTTTTTAATTGAATAAATTTTTCCTAAAAAAGATAAAGCGAGGCTATCAGAGCCACCTGAAACAGCTACAATGAAATCCTTATTAATACTCAAATATCTTTCAAATTTATTATAAATTTGAGAAATTCTTTTGTTTTTTAATTTACTAAATAAAAACTTATGAGTCTTGTTTTGTACACTCAAATTTTTTAGACTCATATTTTGCTTTTTGAATTACAGACTGATTTGCATTAGGGTATTGTAGTTCTACACCATTGATCATTTTACAACCTTGATCTTTCTCTCCAATCTGAACCATTGATACCCCAAGTTTTAATAAATTTATAGGTGCTTTTTTACCTTTAGGATATTTTTGATAGCCCTCTAGATAAGCTGAAGCAGCATCGGTGTATAATTGTCTAATCCTAAATGTTTCTGCATACCAATATTGAGCACTACCTGCTAATTCATGATCTGAATTAGTTAGAACAAATTCTCTAAAAGCTCTCTCAGCAGTACTGTAATCACCAACTTTTAAAAAACTTGTTGCAAATTCATATTGCTTATCAAGTGTTAGGTCTTGTGGAAGAATTTTTTCTTCTGATTGAAAATTTTCAGTTAAAATAGATGCTGTAGTGTCTACTGATTGTATTTGCTGAGAAGTTTCAGAAGTTTCTGTATCTTTATATGAGATTGTTCCTAGATCTTGTGGTTGAGAACTTCCAGGTAAAATTTTATTTTCATCTATTTTTGGTGTTGAGGTCATTTGACTTAATTTTTCCCCAGACTTAAGAGAGATTTCAATGTCTTGAAATCTTAACTGATTATCAGATTGAATTTTTGATAGTCTAGTTGATAATTTGTCTAATTTAAAATTTATTTCTTCAAATTTATTTGTAAGTTCTCTAAATTGATCTTCGACTTCAGATAATTTTAATAAATGTCTTGTAAGCACATCTTCTGAATTATATCCATTTTCATTATCAGAACTGTCGCTAGTTTTCGTTTTTATTTCAATTGTTCCAGAATAAACAGCCTTTTCTAAAGTTTTAAGATCACTCTTTATAGTTTCTAATATTTCATAAATATTATGTGTGTCTGCAAAAGAAATACTAGGAGAAAAAATTAAAAAATTTAAAATTATTAATTTTAAAATATATTTCATTACTAATAAGACTTATGATTATAAAAATGGCAAAAAAAAGACCCTAAAACATTATGCTCTAGGGTCTTTAAATTTAAATAATTAATTTGCTTTGACAGTTACAGATCTTCTGTTTTTTGACCAAGCTAATGGAGTAGATCCTGAGTCGATAGGTCTTTCTTTTCCATAACTTAATACTGATATTCTGTCTGATGAAATTCCATAAGTCATTAAGTAATCTTTAGCAGAATTAGCTCTTCTTTCACCTAAAGCTAAGTTGTACTCCCTTGTACCTCTTTCGTCTGCATGACCTTCAAGAATTACATTTATATCTGAATTTTTTCTTAACCAAGCAGCTTGGGCTCTAAGAGTTTCTCTTGATGCTGTTGTTAAGATTGATTCATTTGTTGCAAAGAAAACTCTATCCGGAACTCCGTCAGCTAAATATTTAACTCCTTCAGTTCCTGTATAAACGTCACCTTGTATTTGGCCTCCAATACTATCTATTGTTGCTTCCTTCTTTGTTGCACAGGCAGATAACACTAGACATGCCATAATTACTAAAAGTGTGTTTTTAAAAATTTTGCTTAATATCATTAAATTGCTCCTTGCTGCTAATTTCAATATTGTACTTTTTCACAACTAATTAGATGTTTCAAGTCAAAAAATCAACTTTTTTCAAGTTAATTACTTAATAAAGATGACCATGATGGGTCTGATGCATCTGTTGGTGTTTCAACTAAACGCTCATTATAGCCAGTTAAATCAATAGACCATAACTTAGCTGAAAATCCTTCACCTTTATTGTCTGTCTTTGTTTCTCGATAAAAAATAAGTACACGACCATTGGGAGACCAAGATGGTGCTTCTTGATAATAATTTTCAGTTAGCAACCTTTCGCCGGTACCATCTGTTCTCATAACTCCAATGTAGAATTTACCCTTATGTAATTTTGTAAAAGCAATTAAGTCTCCCCTTGGTGACCATACTGGAGTTCCATAAAGCCCTTTACCAAAAGAAATTCTTTTAACATTACTTCCATCATTTTTCATAATATAAATTTGTTGGTATCCACTTCTATCAGAATTAAATGTTATATATTTTCCATTTGGTGAATATGAAGGTGATGTGTCAATTGAAGGATGATTGGTGATTCTTTCAACTAATCTATTTTCTAAATCCATAGTATATATGTCTGATTTACCATCTTTAGCAAAACTCATTATTATTTTTTTACCATCAGGTGAAAATCTTGGTGCAAAAGTCATTCCAGGAAAGTCACCAACTACTTCTTGAGTTCCAGTTTCAATATCAAGGAGATATACTCTTGGTAAATTTTTAAAATAAGATAAGTAGGTGACCATTTGACTAGCAGGATTAAACCTTGGAGTTAAAACTAATTCATTACCAAGTGTTAAAAATTTATTATTTTCACCATCTTGATCCATAATTGCCAATTTTTTTATTCTTTTTGTTTTTGGACCTTCTTCGGCAACATAAATTATTCTTGTATCAAAATATCCCTTCTCTCCTGTCAATCTTTCATAGACTTTATCTGATATTATGTGACCCACTCTTCTCCAATTACTCGGTACCGTAGTAAAAGCTAATGCCATCATTTCTTTAGCTGCAAGAACATCCCATAATCTAAATTCAACTCTTAACTTTTCATCAACATAAGTTACTTTACCAGTAATAAGTGCTTGAGCCTTTATCAAGTTCCAATCTTCAAATCTTGGTTTTAAATTAGCAATATCTGGTGCTTGTAAAAATGCATCTTTATTTAGTGGATTGAAAAGACCAGAAATTCTTAAATTATTTTCAACAATAATTGAAATTTCAGATCCAATATTTTCTTTCTTAAGTATTTTTTCAAAACTCTTTTTAGATTTATCATCAATTGATAAAGGCGAAACCGCTAAAGGTAATGGGTTTAGATTACCCCTTGTTATATCAACTTCAATTAGAGCAAAAACTTTGGTAGGTAAAATTAATAGAACTAATAAAATAATAATTTTTTTTATTAACATAATATATATTAACCTTCTAACATCTCTCTTGCATCAAAATTTAATTGTAATTCCTTCCATCTTTCATATCCAGAAGTTGGAACTCTCAAAGGTTGACATAGTTTAACAGCTCTTAAAGCACTTTCTGCTAAAACTTTATAAAATCCTTGGCCAGGCTTATTCATTCTAGCATGATCTAAAATTTCAGTTTTAACTACAGATCCATCAGGTTCTAATTTTAATTTAATTCTTACTAATAAATTTTCATTATAAGGTAATCCAAGAGGTATACTCCAACAACCAAAAATCTGAGCTTTCAATGCATCTTCCTCACTTAATGTCAGTCCGCTAGTGACTATATTTTTATCTTGATTCTGTGTAATATCATTACTTTTTTTAATAACTTCTGCACTGTCAATTTTTGATTTATCGATTAATGCAGCAATATTATTTGGATCAAATAAATCTTTTTTTTCGAACTCTGAAACTTGTTTTACTTCATTAACTACTTTTTCAGGATTTTGCTTAGTTTCTTTTTTTGTTTCAATTTTTTTTATATTTTTTTCTGGGAGAGGTATTGCTTCTGGTGTTTGATTTTTAATTTTTTCATTATTTTGATCAAGCGATACAACTGTTTTTGTCTTAGTTTTTTTTACTTTTTTTGGTGGGGCTTGTTCAGATACTAATTTTTTTTCTTTTTCTTTTACTTTTTCAATTATTTTTTTTGCCTTAGGAGCAAATGGAATATTTGTTTTTTCAGCAATTTGTATTAATTCCACAGAAACTATAGGAGGAATGTTTAAAGGTTTTTTTGCTAAAAAAGGTAAACTCATCGCTGTAATAAATATTAAAGCGACATGTAAAAGAGAAGAAATAATTATACTTCTATTCACTTAACAATTACCTTTGCTTATAAGGTTCGGATATTAAGGCAACTTTTGTAAACCCAGATCCTGATAGTAATCCCATGATCTCTAATACTCTGCCGTAATTAATTGTTTTATCACCTCTTACATAAATTCTAGTGTCAGTTCTATTTTTTGACACTGCTAAAACTTTTGCAATAATATTATCATATTCAACTTTCGCTTCTTGAATAAAAATTTCACCCTTTGAGTTTATAGATAATGTAAGTGGCTCTACCTCTTCTGGAAGAGAGTCTGCTGAACTCTCTGGTAAATCAACTTGAACACCTACGGTTAATAATGGTGCTGTAACCATAAAAATAATTAATAATACTAACATTACATCTACAAATGGAGTTACATTTATCTCGCTCATAGGTTCTTTTGATGAACGATTTAATTTAAAAGCCATTTAAATTATTGTTAAGAATCTTTTTGAAAAATTTTCAAGTTTTTGAGAATATTTTTTAGAGTCTGTATTAAATTTATTATAAGCAACAACTGCAGGTATGGCTGCTAATAGTCCAAGAGCAGTTGCAAATAGCGCCTCTGCAATACCTGGGGCAACAATGGCCAAACTAGTATTTCTTGATATGGCAATAGATTGAAATGAATTCATTATTCCCCAAACTGTCCCGAATAATCCAATAAAAGGAGCGGTCGATCCAACTGATGCAAGAAATGTAAAGCCTTTGTCAATTTTAATCATTTGTCTTTCAATTCCAACTTCTAAAAAGGTGCTCATTCTTTCACTTAAATTAGTTTTAGATTTTTTTTTCAATAAACTTTCCATAGCATCTTGAAAAACTATAGCCATTGGATCATCAACTTTTGCAGGTAAACTATTAT
>CACEKT010000020.1 GCA_902560225.1 uncultured Pelagibacteraceae bacterium | reverse complement strand
ATTTCAAATCAGAGGACTGTTTTAAAAATATTTCAAATAATAAAATAATTTTTAAATTATGGAAAAAAATAGTTACTAAATATTATATTCAAACCAAAAAAGATTTTTTTATTTTAAGAAGCCTAAGAAAAATTATGCTTTGGATTTTTAGAAAAGATCATTTTTTTTTAATTAATTATGTTAATGATAAAATTCATGATTTTAAAAATGTCTACAAGAAATTAAATAAAAAAGAATTTGATTTTTTTTTTTCGGAATTTGACTTTCATAACCCTTGGATAAAAAGTGCTAAAAAGAATAATATTAAAGTTATTCATTATCCCAGCTCTCCTAAAATGTTCCCAAATATAAAATTAAAAAGCTACAAACCTAGGTATAATTTAGATGGAAACTTGCTGATTTTAAATTCTAGGTTTGACTATCATTATTGGAAAAAACTCAAGATAAAACCGTCAATATTCATTTCAGGCTATCCAAAATTTGACAATCATTGGATTAAAAAAATTATTCAAAATAAAAAAATATTAAAAGATAATTCAAAATGTACTTTTTTATATTCATATAAATATAACTTTGAATTTTATACAGAAAAACAAAAAAAAGTTATGGAGGAATATATTAATAATATAATTTCGATTATTTTATCAAATAAAAATAATAAAATTATTTTTAAATTACATCCAAGAACTAAATTAGAGAATTTAAATAAGATAATTAAAAATTTTTCAAAAGATCAAATAGTTATTTCAAATAAACACTTATATGAATTACTAATGTTATGTGATTATTCTTTATCAGAACCTTTATCTTCAGTATTTTTAGATTCTTTGGCACTTAAAGTTCCACCAATTGAATTATTTTTAAACGATATTTTGAATATGGATAAAAATTTAAAATTATATTCAAAACTTGGTCTTGCAATCCCAACAAATAACTTAAAAAAATTTAATAAAATAATAAATGAAAAAAAAAAATTAGCTTTATTAGGAAATAAGTGTGTTAAAAATTTCTTTCAAATTTATAAAAAAGATCATAATGATGCCAAAAAAACATATAAATATATAATTTCTTATTTTTTGAATGCTTAAAGATCTTAATATAATTTTTACTATCCTTGAAAAAAGAGATATTTTAAATCTACTATTTTTATCAATTTTATTATTGATCACTTCTTTCGCTGACTTTTTATCAATAGGTTTAATAATTGTTTTCTTTAATTCAATTTTGGAAAATAATTTCGAAAATAAAATTTATCAATTTTTAGCAGATATCAATTCGTATACATTGAATATGGATCTTATTATTTTTATAGTATATTTGATTTTTTTATTTTTCCTCATAAAGAATAGTTTGCAAATTGTATACACATATTTTGTAACTTATTTTATTAATACTTTAAAACTTAAATTTTCAAAAATTATATTTAATCATTATTTAAATAAAGATATTGGTTTTTTCTTTAAAAAAGATGTTTCTGAATATATTAGAAATGTAAATGAAGAAACAAATGTGTTCACTGGTTTTATAAGACAGAAGTTAGAATATATAAATACCAGTATTAATATAATTATAATATCTTCATTAGTTTTAATTTATGATTTTAAATCTTCTTTAGTATTAATTTTTTTTCTTCTGTTTTTTTATTTTTTATACTTTTACTTTTTAAGAAAAAAATTATTAAATTTATCTTACTTACGAAGATCATTAAATAAAACAGCTCTCAAGATACTGAATACTGTTTTTTTAAGTTTTAAAGATATTAGAATTTTTAATTTAGGAGATTTTTTTGTAAATCAATTTAAATACAATGACAAAGTAAAAAGACAAGTTTCAATAAAAAAATCAATTTATGGAATAATTCCAAAACATTTTCTTGAAGTATTCATAGTTACATGTGTTTTTACAATTCTATTTTATGATCTACCAGGAAATTATTCTCAAAGCGATTTAGTTGACAGAGTTGCATTTTTAGTAACTTTTTTAATTGTAGCTACAAGATTATACCCTTCCTTTGCTTCTTTATCAAAAATGAAAAATCAATTGGAGTTTGGTAGAGCTACATTAAATTTTTTTAAAAATAATATTCATTTATTTAAAAAAAAAAATAGTAAAAATATAAAAAGGAAAGTTGTTCACAAGGCAATTAAAGATAGTTTCGAAATTAAAAAATTGAATTTTTCAATTAATGATAATTTAATTTTTAAAAATGCTAAACTTAAAGTTCACAGAAAAGATTTTGTATACATTGGAGGAAAAAATGGAACTGGAAAGACAACTTTATTTGATATTTTGTCAGGTCTTTATCAGATGAATAAAAAAAATTCCTTAGATATTTTTATTGACTCAAAAAAAATACCAAACAATAAAGTAAGTCTCATTTCATATATTACTCAAGATCCAATTGTTTTTAATGATACAATTAAAAACAATATAACGCTGTACTCCTCAATAAATAAAAAAGATTTATCTGAAATGCTAAAAATAGCTTGTGTTGAAAATTTTATAAAGAGTTTGCCAAAAGGAATAAATACAATATTAGGGGAAAATGGGATTAAACTATCAAGAGGTAATTTGCAAAAAATTGCAATTGCAAGAGGGCTTGTGCATTTAAAAGCTTCGGTTTACAAAATATTAATTTTAGATGAAGCTACATCTGCTGTGGATTATTTATCAGAAAAAAGGATATTTAGTGCTTTAAAAAACTCTAAACTTTATGACCTTATAATTTATACTAGTCATAATGTTACAAATCAAAAATATGCGGATAAAAAATTTATTTTAAAAGATAATCAAATAGTAAAAATTAAATGATAAATTATGGAAAACAATTTTTAGATCAAGAGGACTTTAAATCAGTCTTAAATTCACTCAAGTCAGAAAAAATAACTCAAGGATCAAAAATAAATATTTTTGAAAACTCTTTAAAAAAAAAATTAAAATGTAAATACGCTGTATCAGTTTCCAGTGGAACAGCAGCCTTGCATTTAATAGCAAAATCTCTTGGTTGGAAAAAAAATGATTTAATATTAATTTCATCAATAACTTTTGTTGCTTCATCTAGTGTAGCTTTACATCTTGGTGCTAAAGTTGATTTTGTTGATGTAAATTATGAGGATGGAAATATAAGCATAGACTCTTTAATCGATAAAATAAATTTTTATAAAAAAAAAAAGAAAAAAATTAAAACTGTTGTTGTCACCGATTATGGAGGACTGCCAGCAGATTGGGATCAATTATATAAATTAAAAAAAAAATTAAACTTTTCAATAATTTCTGATAATTGTCATTCCTTTGGAGGCAAATATAAAAATCAAATTAATTATCAAACTAAATATTCTGATGCAGCTGCATTAAGTTTTCATCCAGTAAAACACATTACAACAGGTGAAGGAGGAGCGGTAATTACAAATGACAATAAAATTGCAAGTAAATGTAATTTACTAAGATCTCATGGCATTTTAAGAAAAAAAAATTTTTCTCCTTGGATTTATAAAATTAAAGAACCAGGCTTTAATTATCGAATGTCAGACATTAATGCAGCCCTAGGGATATCTCAATTAAAAAAAATAAATAAATTTGTCAGAAGAAGAAAAGAAATAGCACAAATATATAATAGTTTTTTTAGTAAAATTGATATTTGTAAAATTCCTTATTTTCCAACAAACAAAGAACATTCTTATCATCTTTATCCTTTGTTAATAGATTTTAAAAAAATACATATATCAAAAAAGACTTTTTTTAAAAAATTAAGAAAAAAAAAAATTAATTTGCAAGTTCACTATATCCCTATTTACAAATTAGATATTTTTAAAAATAAAAGAGTTAACTTTAAAAAACTTAAAAACTCTGAACTATTCTTTAAAAACGAAGTATCACTTCCTATATTTTATGAATTAAAAAATAAAGACGTGAGAAATATTTGTCATCAAATTAAAAATTTAATTACTTATAAATAAAAAAAATGAATCTTAAAAATTTTTTTTATAGAATTAAGTATATTTTGCATAATAAAAAACTTTTCAAAAATAGAGTTATTAATTCAGATAATAAAATATTGATTGAATTCAATGCATATGCTACTAGTCACATTCCATTATCTTATTTTTCTAATATTTTATCAAAAAAAGAAAATGCAAAAATTGTAGCTATATATAACGATTTTCTTATAACAAGAGATTTAGATTTAAACTTTTTGGATAAGTTGAAGTGGAGAGCAGGTTCATTATTTAAAATTAATTATTTTGGAATTTATAATTCTTTTGACACAAAAGAATTTTTGATTCCAATTATTGATTTAACTTTAGAGAAAAAAGCTCGAGTAATTTACAAAAATTTAAAAAAAAAATTATTAAATAAATCTGATGTTTTAAAAATCAAAATTAATAACGTTTACGTTGGCGATTTAATTTATGATACATATTTAAAAAGATATAAAAAAAAAACAATTGAATTAAATAAAGATTTTTATATTTTTTTTAAAAATTTTATTAAGCTTTTTTGTTATTGGGAAAATTATATTACATTAAATTCGATTAAATCTGTTGTCGGACATCATGCAGTTTATTCTTATTCTATTCCTTTAAGAATAGCGATAAATAAGGATATTCCAACATATGCAATTAATTGTATGGAGGTTTTTAGACTAAATAAGCAAAGATATATCAAAAATTTAGATCATTTAGATTATAAAAAGAAATTTAATCAACTATCAAAATCAATTCAAAAAAAATTTCTAAATGAAGCTAAACTAAAAATATATAACAGAATAAAAGGAAAAGTAAGTTCTAATGAAGGTATGGATTATGTGACCAGGTCTTCTTTACAAAACAACAATGATAATGAAAGAGTATTACCAAAAAATAATAAGATAAAAATATTAATTACTACTCATGATTTCTTTGATGCAGTTCATGCATTTGGAGATTTAATATTTCCAGATTTTTATGAATGGATTTTATTTATGGCAAAAAAATCTAAAAACTCAAAATATGAGTGGTATATTAAAACACATCCATCCTATTCAGGAAAAATAGCAATTAACCAGAGAATTTCTGCTCAAATTGTTAATGATATAATTAAAGATTATCCAAGTTTAAAACTTTTGCCCAATAATATTTCTCATAAAAAACTCGTATCAGAAGGAATTAATTGTGTCATCACATGTTTTGGAAACGTAGCAATAGAATATCCAAATTTTAATATACCAGTGATTACTTGTGCCTTAAAAAATCCTTATGTTGCATTTAATTTTAATATACATGCAAAAAGTAAAACAAATTTTAATAAAATTTTAAATCACCTTGATAAAACAAAATTTAAAATAAAAAAAAAAGAGATATATGCATATTATGCAATGAAGGTAATAAATCAAAATAGAAATTTCATAATTGAAAATCATGATAAGATGATAAAGTTTGTTGGTGGATATGATGGTCAATTTACACCCAAACTGTATAATTATTGGTTAGAAAAATTTAATCAAAATAAACATTTAAAATTAACAAAAAAAATTGAGAAATTTATAGAGTCTAAAGAATATACAATTTCAAGATATTAATAAAATGAAAATACTATATGACTATAAAATTTTTTATGAACAAAAATATGGTGGTGCGTCTAGATATTTTGTAGAATTAATTAATGCATTAAATCATTTTAATCATAAAACACTAGTTTTAGCTCCATTCTATATTAATAGTCACCTTAATGAAAAAGGTATTAAAAAAATTTATGGTGTAAAAGTAAGGAATAAAAAATTTTTTGGCAAAGCCTATGAAATAGTAAATAAGCTTATTAATAAATATTTAATATCTTTTTTTAAACCTAGCTTGATCCATTCTACTTATTATAATGATTTTAAAAAAAAAAATACTTTGCCGACAGTTTTAACTGTTTATGATTTAATTCATGAAAAATATTCAGAAATGTATTCAAATCAAAAAGACTATCTTCCAAAAAAAAATGCTATTGATAATGTGGACCATATCATTTGTATATCAAATAATACAAAGAAAGACTTAATCAAATATTACAATGTTGAAGAAAAAAAAATTACAGTAATTTATTTAGCAGCAAGTAAAAATATTTCAAAACCAGAATTAAAAAAAAAAAATTATTTTTTATATGTTGGAAATAGGAAGAGGTATAAAAACTTTAAAACATTAATCAAGGCATTTTCTAATGGAAATTTTTACAAAGATTATTATTTGTATTGTTTAGGAGGTGGTCCATTTTTAAAGGAAGAAATAGAATTTTTTCTTGCAAATAAAGTACCATTAGAAAGAATACTTTATTTTGATACAAAAGATGAAGAAAAAGACAAAATTTATATCAGTGCCAAAGCGCTAATTTACCCATCTGTTTATGAAGGATTTGGTTTACCAATTTTGGAAGCCATGTCTCTTGGTTGTCCTGTAATCTCAAGTAATGCAAGCTGTCTCCCAGAAGTTTATGGAGATGCTGCATTATCTTTTGACCCATATGATTATGATGTTTTGCAAAGTAAGATTTACGATTTAATTCATAACGAAAACCTTAGTTATGAGTTAATTGATAAAGGATTTGAACAAACAAAAAAATTTTCATGGGAAAAATGTGCAAAGGAAACATTAAGTGTATATAAAAAAATAATTAAATGAAAAAAAAAGCATTAATAATTGGAATTTCAGGCCAGGATGGATCCTTATTAGCAAAGCATCTTTTAAAAAAAAATTATTTAGTTCACGGAATTTTAAGAAATTCATATAAAAATTTAAAGATTTTAAAAATACTTCAAGAGATCAAAATTCATAAATTAAAAATTATTAGTGAAAAAAAACTTAATCTGATATTAAAAAAAAATTTCGATGAGATATATTTTTTAGGTGGACAATCAAGTGTAATTAAATCTTATAAAAAAATTTATGAAACTTATTCAAGTCAATTAGAACCTGTGAGAATAATTTTAAATTTTATACATAAGCAAAAGAAAAAAAAATCTAAATTTTTATTTGCAGGTAGTAGCGAGATATTTGGAGATATTAATGGAAAAAATAGTTTAACATTAGATAGTAAAAAAAAACCAAAAAGTCCTTATGGATTATCAAAACTTATTTGTTTTGAAATGATTAAATCTTATAGAGAAATGTTTAAATTACCTGTGTATACAGTGATTATGTTTAATCATGAGTCAAACTTGAGACCCAATTCATTTATAATAAAAAAAATTATAAATTATTTGAAAAAAATATCCACAAATAAAGTTAAGTCAAAGCTCTCTATTGGTAATACAAAAATAAAAAGAGATTGGGGTTGGGCAGCAGAATATATGGAAGGATGTCACAAAATCGTAAATTCAAAAAAAATAAGTGACTATATAATTGCTACTGGAAAAACAGTTTCTTTAGAAAATTTAATAGATTATTCATTTAAAAGATTTGGTTTAAATTGGAAAAAATATATTTATGTAGATAAAAAAAAAATAAGAAAATTCGATATAAATGAAAACAATGCAAATATTGGTAAAATTAAAAAAGAAATAAAATGGGCGCCTAAAATAAACTATAAAAAAGTAATTAACCAAATGTTATTAAATGAGTGATATTAATTTTAATTACAGTCTTTTAAAGTGGGAAAATCCTGATATCGAAGGTGGTAGAAGATTAAAAGATAATAAAAAAAAACCTAAGATAACAATTATTACAGCAGTTTTAAATAGCGATAAGTATTTAGAAGAATGTTTTGAAAGTATATATAATCAAAATTTTAAAGACTTTGAGCACATTGTAGTTGATGGAGGATCAACTGACAAATCAATTGAAATTATAAAAAAATATGACAATAAAATAGATTATTGGTTTTCAAAAAAAGACAAAGGAATTTATGATGCTTTCAATAGAGGTATGTCTCTTGCAAGTGGTCAATATATTGGATTTGTAAATTCTGATGATAAATTAACGTTTGATAGTTTAAACTTATTAAATAAATACATTGAAAATTATCCTAATAAAGATTTCATATTTGGTGCAGTAAAAAAACACTGGGGAATACTTTATGGATATAGACCTTACAAGATTAAATGGAGTTGGGGTTTCTATTCAAGCCATTCTACAGGATTTTTTATTAAAAGAAGTTCAGCTAAAAAGGTAGGCTTTTATAATTTAAAATATAAATATTCGTCTGATTATGATTATTTTTATCGAATGATCGTTCATCTAAAAATGCAAGGTGTTGGGACAAGAAAAGAAGAGTTGTTTGGAATTTTCAGAAGAGGTGGTTTTTCAAGTCAAGTAAATTTCTTATCGCATTTCTTTGAAGAGGTTACTATTAGACTTGATAATAAACAAAACAGATTATTTGTATTACTAATTTTTATTTATAAGTATTTAAAAAATATATCTAAAATATGAAAATATTAATTACAGGAGCTGCAGGATTTATAGGATGTAATCTCTCAGAATATTTTTTAGAAAAAAAACATGAAATTTTTGGAATTGATAACCTAGATGATTATTATTCTGTTAAAGTTAAAAAAAAAAGAATATTAAATTTAAAAAAATATAAAAAATTTAAATTTTTTAAATTTGATCTTTCAAATAAAAAGAAGCTTTTTAATTTAAAAAAAATAAAATTTGATTTAATTATTCACTTGGCGGCCCAAGCGGGCGTAAGATATTCCTTTATCAATCCAGATAAGTATTATCATTCAAATATAATATCTTTTATTAATTTAGTAGAATTTTCAAGAAAATATAATTTTAATAAAATTATATATGCATCTTCAAGTTCAATATATGGTGACAGTAAAAAATTTCCATTAAAAGAAAATCAAAACCCTCAACCAAAAAACATCTATGCTGTTAGTAAACAAATTAATGAAGAAATTGCAGATATGTACCATAAATTATATAATATAAATTTTGTCGGATTAAGATTTTTTACAATTTACGGTGAGTGGGGAAGACCAGATATGCTATTATTTAAAATTTTTAAATCTCATTTGAATAAAAAAAAATTATTTATTAATAATTTTGGAAATCATTCAAGAGATTTTACTTACATAAAAGATGTTATTAAAATAATAGATATAATTTCAAGAAATAAGATTAAAAATCATCAAATATTTAATATTTGCTCAAATAACCCAGTAAATATATTAAATTTAATAAATAAATTTAAAAAAAATTTTAGTTTAAAAACTCAAATGATTAAGATGCACAAGGCAGATGTGCTTAAAACCCACGGAGACAATAAAAAGATAAAAAAATTTACTAAGTTTAATAAGTTTTCGAATTTTAACGAAAAATTTTTTGACGTTTTTAATTGGTATAAACAAAATAAATTTAATAAATTATAATTAATTATTTCTTATTAAAAATCAGAAGGAATTAAATTGATTATTTCTTTTATTTTCAACATTCTCTTTTCTGACTCATAACTTCTTTCATATTTTAGAATGTTTTTAAGAGTTTCTTGTATTGGTTTATAAATCGACCTAGTTAATTGGTTTGCATAAATTACAATATTAAATCCTACTTTTTTTAGGGTTTTTTCACTCACTTTGCTATAGCTTGATGGAACACTTACAAGAGGAATTTTTTTGTATTTTTTTCTAAATTTTTTGGCAAATTCAATAATTTCTTTTGGACTTTTTTCTGCACTATGAATCATAATTCCATCAGTTCCAGCTTCAACATAAGAATAGGCTCTTCTTAATGCATCCTGCATACCTTGTTTAAGAATTAAGCTTTCTATTCTAGAAAATAATAAAAAATTATTTGTAGTTTGATATTTTTTTATAATTTTAATCTTTTCACAAAATTTTTGAATAGTTTCTTGTTGTTGGTTTGCTTTATCACCAAATAATGAATTTTTTTTAAGCCCAACTTTATCTTCTATTATTGCAGCAGATATTCCTAATCTTTCAAGTCTTTTAATATTATTTGATAAATGTTCTTTTTTACCACCTGTATCTAAATCCATTATTAAAGGTTTTGTTGTTAATTCAAAAATATTGTTAATATTGTCTAGTCTTTGTGTTAAGTCTAACACTTCATTATCTGGTTTTCCCATATGAAGTGAATCACATAAAGAACTTGACCACATTCCATCAAAAAACTTAATTTGGTTTTTATGTTTTATAGTAAAATTTTCAATCATTAGCCCCGTAAGTGGACTGTGGGTCTCTATTATTCTTACAAGTTTTTCTGACCCAATTAATCTTGAGAGCGATTCTATTCTAACTTCTGGAGTTGTGGCAATCTTAAATTGATCATTCAATATTTTTCCTGAATAGGATGGATGTGTTTTAATATACCACTCATATTTTGAGTTTTTAGATTTTTTTGCCATAAATAAAATCCATTCATAAAAATCTGGAAATATTAAATCTCCAAATGCATGAACTGCATCAAAGAAATCATGAGTAGTAATTAATATTTTTATCTTATTATTTTTTGGTAATACTCTTTCATTATCATTGTTGTTTTGTAAAGAAGACCTGGTCACATAATCCATACCTTCATTAGAACTTACTTTTCCTTTTATTCTGTTATATATTTTTAGTTTAGCTTCATTTAGAAATTTTTTTTGAATTGATTTTGATAGTTGATTAAATTTCTTTTTATAATCTAAATGATCTAAATTTTTGATATATCTTTGCTTATTTAGTCTAAAAACCTCCATACAATTAATTGCATATGTTGGAATATCCTTATTTATCGCTATTCTTAAAGGAATAGAATAAGAATAAACTGCATGATGTCCGACAACAGATTTAATCGAATTTAATGTAATATAATTTTCCCAATAACAAAAAAGCTTAATAAAATTTTTAAAAAAAATATAAAAATCTTTATTTAATTCAATTGTTTTTTTTTTATATCTTTTTAAATATGTATCATAAATTAAATCGCCAACGTAAACGTTATTAATTTTGATTTTTAAAACATCAGATTTATTTAATAATTTTTTTTTTAAATTTTTGTAAATTACTCGAGCTTTTTTCTCTAAAGTTAAATCAATAATTGGAATCAAAAATTCTTTTGTGTCAAAAGAATTATAAATTCCAAAATAATTAATTTTAAATAATGAACCTGCTCTCCACTTCAACTTATCCAAAAAGTTTAAATCTAAATCTCTTGTTATAAGAAAATCGTTATATATAGCTACAATTTTTGCATTTTCTTTTTTTGATAAAATATTAGAAAAATAAGATAATGGAATGTGACTAGTAGCATATGCATTGAATTCAATCAATATTTTATTATCTGAATTAATAACTCTATTTTTGAAAAGTTTTTTATTATGCAAAATATACTTAATTCTATAAAAAAAATTTTTAAGATTCATTTTTTTTATTTATAAGTAATTAAATTTTTAATTTGATGACAAATATTTCTCACGTCTTTATTTTTTAATTCATAAAATATAGGAAGTGATACTTCGTTTTTAAAGAATAGTTCAGAGTTTTTAAGTTTTTTAAAGTTAACTCTTTTATTTTTAAAAATATCTAATTTGTAAATAGGGATATAGTGAACTTGCAAATTAATTTTTTTTTTTCTTAATTTTTTAAAAAAAGTCTTTTTTGATATATGTATTTTTTTAAAATCTATTAACAAAGGATAAAGATGATAAGAATGTTCTTTGTTTGTTGGAAAATAAGGAATTTTACAAATATCAATTTTACTAAAAAAACTATTATATATTTGTGCTATTTCTTTTCTTCTTCTGACAAATTTATTTATTTTTTTTAATTGAGATATCCCTAGGGCTGCATTAATGTCTGACATTCGATAATTAAAGCCTGGTTCTTTAATTTTATAAATCCAAGGAGAAAAATTTTTTTTTCTTAAAATGCCATGAGATCTTAGTAAATTACATTTACTTGCAATTTTATTGTCATTTGTAATTACCGCTCCTCCTTCACCTGTTGTAATGTGTTTTACTGGATGAAAACTTAATGCAGCTGCATCAGAATATTTAGTTTGATAATTAATTTGATTTTTATATTTGCCTCCAAAGGAATGACAATTATCAGAAATTATTGAAAAGTTTAATTTTTTTTTTAATTTATATAATTGATCCCAATCTGCTGGCAGTCCTCCATAATCGGTGACAACAACAGTTTTAATTTTTTTCTTTTTTTTTTTATAAAAATTTATTTTATCGATTAAAGAGTCTATGCTTATATTTCCATCCTCATAATTTACATCAACAAAATCAACTTTAGCACCAAGATGTAAAGCTACACTAGATGAAGCAACAAAAGTTATTGATGAAATTAATATTAAATCATTTTTTTTCCAACCAAGAGATTTTGCTATTAAATGCAAGGCTGCTGTTCCACTGGAAACTGATACAGCGTATTTACATTTTAATTTTTTTTTTAAAGAGTTTTCAAAAATATTTATTTTTGATCCTTGAGTTATTTTTTCTGACTTGAGTGAATTTAAGACTGATTTAAAGTCCTCTTGATCTAAAAATTGTTTTCCATAATTTATCATTTAATTTTTACTATTTGATTATCTTTTAAAATAAATTTTTTATCCGCATATTTTTGATTTGTAACATTATGACTAGTATAAATTATAAGGTCATAAAGTTTAGAGTTTTTTAAAGCACTAAATATCCTTTTTTCTGATAAATAATCCACAGCAGATGTAGCTTCATCTAAAATTAATATTTTGTAAACCGAAGCTTTTAAATGCACAAGCCCTCTTGCAATTGCAATTTTTTGCAAATTACCTCTTGATAGTTTAATCCCATTTTCCCCTAATATTGTATTTATTCCTTTTGGCAAACTCTTTATAAAATTTTCAACACAAGCTATTTTTAGCATTTCAGATAAATCTTTTTTATTTATTGAGGAGTACAGCGTTATATTGTTTTTAATTGTATCATTAAAAACAATTGGATCTTGAGTAATATATGAAATGAGACTTACTTTATTGTTTGGTATTTTTTTTGAGTCAATAAAAATATCTAAGGAATTTTTTTTATTCATCTGATAAAGACCTGACAAAATATCAAATAAAGTTGTCTTTCCAGTTCCATTTTTTCCTCCAATGTATACAAAATCTTTTCTGTGAACTTTAAGTTTAGCATTTTTAAAAATTAAATTATCATTAATTGAAAAATTCAATTTTTTAATTTCGAAACTATCTTTAATTGCCTTGTGAACAACTTTCCTTTTTATATTTTTACTATTTTTTTTTTTAAATAAATGAATATTATTTTTAAAAAAATTTAATGTAGCTCTACCAAACTCCAATTGATTTTTCATTTTTGATAAAGAAGCAAAGGAAGGGTATAATCTTGTAGCTACAATTAAAAAAGTTACTAAAAATGCAACTCTGTCAACTAAATCGCTTTGAGAATAATTTCCTGGTAGATCATAAAATAGAATTGTAAAAACACATGTAACTATGAATACTTCAAGAAAATGTTTTGGAATTATTCCATAAATTGATTTTTTTATTGAAACTTGTCTTTTTACTTTGTCATTGTATTTAAATTGATTTACAAAAAAATCTCCTAAATTAAAAATTCTAATATCTTTAAAACTTAAAAAAACAGTATTCAGTATCTTGAGAGCTGTTTTATTTAATGATCTTCGTAAGTAAGATAAATTTAATAATTTTTTTCTTAAAAAGTAAAAGTATAAAAAATAAAAAAACAGAAGAAAAAAAATTAATACTAAAGAAGATTTAAAATCATAAATTAAAACTAATGAAGATATTATAATTATATTAATACTGGTATTTATATATTCTAACTTCTGTCTTATAAAACCAGTGAACACATTTGTTTCTTCATTTACATTTCTAATATATTCAGAAACATCTTTTTTAAAGAAAAAACCAATATCTTTATTTAAATAATGATTAAATATAATTTTTGAAAATTTAAGTTTTAAAGTATTAATAAAATAAGTTACAAAATATGTGTATACAATTTGCAAACTATTCTTTATGAGGAAAAATAAAAAAATCAAATATACTATAAAAATAATAAGATCCATATTCAATGTATACGAATTGATATCTGCTAAAAATTGATAAATTTTATTTTCGAAATTATTTTCCAAAATTGAATTAAAGAAAACAATTATTAAACCTATTGATAAAAAGTCAGCGAAAGAAGTGATCAATAATAAAATTGATAAAAATAGTAGATTTAAAATATCTCTTTTTTCAAGGATAGTAAAAATTATATTAAGATCTTTAAGCATTCAAAAAATAAGAAATTATATATTTATATGTTTTTTTGGCATCATTATGATCTTTTTTATAAATTTGAAAGAAATTTTTAACACACTTATTTCCTAATAAAGCTAATTTTTTTTTTTCATTTATTATTTTATTAAATTTTTTTAAGTTATTTGTTGGGATTGCAAGACCAAGTTTTGAATATAATTTTAAATTTTTATCCATATTCAAAATATCGTTTAAAAATAATTCAATTGGTGGAACTTTAAGTGCCAAAGAATCTAAAAATACTGAAGATAAAGGTTCTGATAAAGAATAATCACATAACATTAGTAATTCATATAAGTGTTTATTTGAAATAACTATTTGATCTTTTGAAAAATTTTTAATTATCTTATTTAAATTCTCTAATTTAGTTCTTGGATGTAATTTAAAAATAATTTTATTATTTTTATTTGATAAAATAATCGAAATTATATTATTAATATATTCCTCCATAACTTTTTTTTGTTTTTCTGTATAAAATTCAAAGTTATATTTATATGAATATAAAAAAGTACATTTTGAATTATCTTTTAATATTTTTTTATTTTGAATAATTTTTTTAATCCAATGATTGTCAAATTTTGGATAGCCTGAAATGAATATTGACGGTTTTATCTTGAGTTTTTTCCAATAATGATAGTCAAACCTAGAATTTAAAATCAGCAAGTTTCCATCTAAATTATACCTAGGTTTGTAGCTTTTTAATTTTATATTTGGGAACATTTTAGGAGAGCTGGGATAATGAATAACTTTAATATTATTCTTTTTAGCACTTTTTATCCAAGGGTTATGAAAGTCAAATTCCGAAAAAAAAAAATCAAATTCTTTTTTATTTAATTTCTTGTAGACATTTTTAAAATCATGAATTTTATCATTAACATAATTAATTAAAAAAAAATGATCTTTTCTAAAAATCCAAAGCATAATTTTTCTTAGGCTTCTTAAAATAAAAAAATCTTTTTTGGTTTGAATATAATATTTAGTAACTATTTTTTTCCATAATTTAAAAATTATTTTATTATTTGAAATATTTTTAAAACAGTCCTCTGATTTGAAAT
>CACEKT010000019.1 GCA_902560225.1 uncultured Pelagibacteraceae bacterium | reverse complement strand
TATTAGCTTTTATAGCTGGTTTTTTTCAAGTTGGACTTGGTTTTATTTTTATAACTATAGGAGCAAAAAAAACTTTGTCGGCAATGGTAGGAATATTAATGATGACTGAAGCAGTCTTTGGTCCTTTTTGGGCTTGGATGTTTTTAGAGGAAACTCCACAATTTATTGCATTAATGGGAGGGATTATCATAATAATTGCTGTTTTAATTCAGTTTTTCTCTTTATTGGAAAAAACTAAAAAAACCTAAAATAATTTAATTATTTGTGATATAGTTTTCCTACGGGAGAGACTACTTAAGAGTAGCGCCGAAGGAGCAACCACCCCGGAAACTCTCAGGCAAAAGGACCGTACATATTAACTCTGGAAAGAGAATTATTCTCGCCGAAGGAGCAAATCTCTCAGGCAAAAAGACAGAGGGGGTTAAAAAGAGTTAATATGGAAACAAAAAAAACTTCATTATTTAATCTTCATCAAAAGTATGGTGCAAAATTTGTCGAATTTGCAGGCTATCAAATGCCAATTCAATATAAAGATGGAATTATTCAAGAACATAAATTTACAAGATCAAACTCAGGCATTTTTGATGTTTCTCATATGGGTCAATTGTTTATTTTTGGGGATGATAATCTTATAGAAGATTTAGAAAATATTTTTCCAATTGATTTAAAAAAATTAAATTTAAATCAAAGCAAATATTCATTTTTGATGAACAAAGAAGGAGGCATTTATGATGATTTAATAATAACTAAAATTCAAAAGGGTTATCTAATTATATTAAATGCTGCTTGCAAAAATCAAGATTATAAAATTATAGAAGAAAAATTAGAAAAAAAATATGTAATGAATTTGGATGAAAGCTTATCTTTAATTGCGATACAGGGTCCAGATGCAAAAAATGTATTGGAAAAAATAATACCAAATTCAAATAAACTTAGATTTATGAATGGAAATAAATTCTATTTTAAAGAAACTGAAATTTATATTACTCGTTCAGGATATACTGGTGAAGATGGATTTGAGATTTCAATTAAAAATGAAAAAGTAGAAAAATTTGTAGAATTACTTATTGAAAATGGATCAAAATTAATAGGACTTGGAGCAAGAGATACCCTAAGACTTGAAGCAGGTCTTTGTTTATATGGAAATGATATAGATCAAAAAACAAGCCCAATCGAAGCTAATCTTAAGTGGGCAATATCTAAGAGTAGAATTGAAGACAGTTATCCTGGCTCAAGTATTATTAAAAATCAAATTGAAAAAGGAGTTAAAAAATTAAGGGTAGGAATAAAACCCAAAACTAGAGTAATAGCTAGAGGAGACACTAAAATTTTCAACGAAGAAAGTAAAGAAATAGGAAAAATTACAAGCGGAACTTTTGGACCTAGCGTAGATTGTTCTATTGCAATGGGATATGTTGACAATATTTATTCATCATTAAATACAAAAATATTCCTAGAGATTAGAGGAAAAAAAATACCTGCAAGTATTTGTAATTTACCATTTTATAAAAAAAACTATGCCAAAGGAGGAACAAATGTCTGAAGTTAAATTTTCTAAAGAACATGAGTGGATTAAATTAGATGGAAATATCGCAATAGTAGGAATTACTCAACATGCAACTGAAATGTTAGGAGATATAGTTTTTGTAGAATTGCCAGATGTTGGTTCATCAGTCGAAAAAGATGGAAATGCTGGTGTAGTTGAATCTACGAAAGCAGCGAGCGATATTTATACACCTGTCTCAGGAGAAGTAATTGAGAATAATCAATCAATAGTAGATGATCCTTCAAAAGTAAATTCTGATCCAGAAAGTGAAGCTTGGTTTTTTAAATTAAAAATTAAAGATAGTTCTGAAATGGACTCTTTAATGAATAGAGAGGAATATGAAAAATTTTCAAAAGAAAGTAACAGTTAAATGTTAAAAAACGCACAAAAAGATTTTATTCAAAGACATATTGGCCCTTCAGAAGAGGAGCAAAATATAATGCTTCAAGAATTAGGATTTAAAAATTTAGATGAGTTAATTAAAAGCACAGTACCAGAAAAAATCCTTTTCAAAGATGATCTAGGTATTGGCGAACCTAATTCAGAGTATAAAGCACTCAGAAAACTAAAAGATATTTCAAAAAAAAATAAAGTATACTCAAGTTTTATTGGTATGGGATACTACGGAACTTATACTCCGTATGTAATATTAAGAAACATACTAGAGAACCCTGGGTGGTATACATCTTATACACCATACCAGCCAGAGGTGGCTCAAGGAAGACTTGAGATGTTATTAAACTTTCAACAAATGGTAATTGATTTTACAGGTATGGATATTGCTAATGCTTCTTTATTAGATGAAGGTACTGCAGCGGCTGAAGCTATTAGTTTAAGTTATAGAGTTTCTAAATTTAAAACCAAAAAAGTTTTTGTTTCTAAAAATTGCCATCCACAAACTATTGATGTTGTTAAAACGAGAGCGGAACCTTTAGGACTGGAAATAATAGTTGGAGATGAAGATACAGATATTAAAGAAGAAATTGTTTGTGGCGTTATTCAATACCCAGGAACTTTAGGTGATATTAAAGATCCAAGTGAAGCTATAAGTAAAATTCATAAACATAATGGTAAAGCAGTACTAGTTTGTGACTTATTAGCTTTAGCAAAATTAAAAACACCAGCAGAATTAGGCGCAGATATTGCGGTGGGAAGCTCTCAAAGATTTGGCATACCCATGGGATATGGTGGTCCACATGCAGCATTTTTTGCAAGTAAAGATGAGTACAAAAGATCAATGCCAGGAAGAATAGTGGGCGTTTCTGTAGATAAACATGGTAAAAAAGCTTATAGACTTGCACTTCAAACTAGAGAGCAACACATTAGAAGAGATAAAGCTACAAGCAATATTTGCACAGCTCAAGCTTTATTAGCAATAGTTTCGGCAGCTTATGCAGTTTATCACGGTCCAAAAGGAATTAAAAAAATATCAGAGAGTGTTTCACAATTAACAAAAAATTTTGCAGATAAATTAAAACAATCAGGTTACGAACTTTATTCAGATTATTTTTTTGATACTGTAACTGTTAAAACATTAGATAAGACAGATAAAATTTATAAAAATGCATTAGATCAAGGGGTAAATATCAGAAAAGTAAATTCTGAAATGTTAGCAGTTTCTTTTGATGAGAGAAAAAATCTTTATAGAGCAAATCAATTACTAAAAATTTTTAATTGTTCAGAAACTATAAAAGAAACAATGAATGAGAGTTTGTCTAATTTACCAAAAAATTTACTAAGAACTTCAACATATTTAGATCATCCAGTTTTTAATAATTATCATTCTGAAACAGAAATGTTGAGATATTTAAAAAGATTGGAAGACTCAGATATAGCATTAAATAAATCAATGATTGCGCTGGGTTCATGTACAATGAAATTAAATGCTGTTTCTGAAATGATACCAGTTACGTGGAAAGAATTTTCACAACCACATCCTTTTTCTCCAGTAGAGCAAATGGATGGTTATAGAGAATTATTTACAGATTTAAAAAATTGGCTACGATCAATTACAGGTTTTTCAGGTGTATCATTACAACCAAATGCTGGAGCACAAGGAGAGTTTGCTGGTTTAATGGTAATTCGCAAATTTCATGAAAAAAATCGTGAAGATAATCGAAATGTTTGTTTAATACCTAGTTCAGCTCATGGCACAAATCCTGCAAGTGCACAAATGGTGGGAATGAAAGTTGTTGTTGTTAAATGTGATCAACATGGAAATGTAGATTTTGAAGATTTAAAGAAAAAAACGGAAGAAAATTCAAACAATCTTGCTGCATTAATGGTTACTTATCCATCAACGCACGGGGTATTTGAAGATAAGATAACAGATATTTGTGAACTTGTTCATAAGCATGGTGGGCAGGTTTATATGGATGGTGCAAATTTAAATGCCTTAGTAGGAATTGCAAAACCTGGCAAGTTTGGACCAGATGTCTGTCATATAAATCTTCATAAAACATTTTGTATACCTCATGGTGGTGGTGGTCCAGGAATGGGACCTATAGCATGTAAAAAACATTTAGAAAGTTTTTTACCTAAGCATTCGGTAATTAAAGACTGTGGACCAGCTACAGGTATGGGAGCAGTATCTGCAGCACCATGGGGTAGCGCAAGTATTTTATCAATTTCTTGGATGTACATTAAAATGATGGGATCTGAAGGTTTAAAAAAAGCCTCGCAAGTAGCTATATTGAATGCAAATTATATAGCACATAAATTAAAAGACTCATTTCCAATCTTATACAAAGGAAAAAGTGGAAACGTAGCTCATGAGTGCATTATAGATATTAGGAAAATCAAAGCAGAAACAGGCATAACAGAGGAAGATATAGCAAAAAGACTAATAGATTTTGGATATCACGCGCCAACTATGTCCTGGCCAGTTGCAGGAACAATGATGATTGAGCCCACAGAAAGTGAGAGTTTAAGTGAAATAAAGAGATTTTGCTCTACACTTGAAAAAATTAAAACAGAAATCGATAAAATTAAGGCTGATAAATATGATAAAATTGACAATCCACTTAAGAATGCGCCACATACTCATCTTGAATTAACATCAGACAAATGGGATCATAAATATGAAAGAGAAGAAGCAGCGTATCCATCTGAATTTTTAAGAACAGCCAAATATTGGCCACCAGTTGGAAGAGTAGACAATGTTTATGGTGATAAAAATTTATTTTGCACATGTCCATCCATTGATGAGTACGAAGATACTGCAGCTTAAAAACCATTAAATGAAAATAGCAGTAGTAGGATCAGGAATATCTGGATTAAGTGCAGCATACTATTTATCAAAAAAACATAAAGTAGATCTGTTTGAAAAAGAAAATCAATTTGGAGGTCATGCAAATACACTAAAAGTACAATACGATTTAAATAAAGAAATTAATGTAGATATTGGATTTATGGTTTTTAATAAAAAAACATATCCAAATTTAATTAATTTTTTTTTAGAAAATAATGTTAAAATTGAAAAAAGTGACATGTCATTTTCAGTATCTGAAACTAATGATGGTGTGGAATATTGTGGAAAAGGGATTAAAGGTATTTTTTCAAATAAAAAAAACTTGTTTAATATTAAATTTATTAAAATGTTTTTTGAGATAATTAGTTTTTATCAAAATTGTGAAAAATTAGAAATTAATAAGGATGATAAAAAAAAGCTAGGAGAATATTTAAAAGAGATAAAAATTTCGAAATATTTTATCAATTATCATATTATACCAATGGTATCAGCTATTTGGTCAATGCCACCCTATGAAGCTTCACAGATGCCGTTAACTTTTTTTTTAAGGTTCTTTAAAAATCATGGTTTATTTAAATTAAAAAATAGACCACAATGGTATACTGTTGAAAACCGTAGCAAGACTTATGTTAATAAAATTATTGATCAGATAAGTGGAGAACATTTTAAAAATTACAATATAAGTAGAATTGAAAGAAATGATTATGGAGTTAAAATTTTTTATGGTGGTAATAATGAATTTTTTGACTATGATAAAGTAGTAATAGCAACACATGCTGATGATGCTTTAAAGATTATTCACAATCCAACAGAAGAAGAAAAAAAAATTTTAAAAAATTTTAATTATAGAGAAAATACAGCGATAATACATTTTGATGAAACTGTTATGCCAAAAAATAAGAAAGCATGGTGTTCCTGGAATGCTTCAATAAAAAAGGATAATTTAGAAAAAACATCAGTTACCTATTGGCTAAATCAATTACAAAATTTACAAATAAATAGAAATATTTTTTTAACAATAAATCCTTTCCTAAAAATACCTGAGAACAAAATATTTAAGAAAGTTGCATTTACTCATCCTTATTATGACAATAATGCATTAAGTAACCAAATAAATTTAGTTAAAATTCAGAATAAAGAAAACATTTTATTTTGTGGAAGTTATTTCGGTTACGGATTTCATGAAGACGGAATAAAGTCTTCAATTGATATGTTAAACTCACTCAATGATTAAGAATTCTTTCATTTATAACGGAAATGTAGTTCATAAAAGATTTAAACCTAAAATACATTTTTTCAAATATAAAGTATTTTCGTTATTAATTGATTTATCTGAAATACATTTATTAGACAAAGAGTTAAAAATATTTTCATATAACAAATTCAATATAATTAGCTTTTATGATAAGGATCATGGAGCAAGAGATGGTAGTTCAGTTGAAAATTGGGTAAAAGATAATCTTAAAAAAAATAACATTGATACAAATGATATTCAAATAAAGCTTTTGTGCTATCCAAGAATATTTGGTTATGTTTTTAATCCATTAAGTGTTTTTTATATTTATGATAAAAACTCAAATTTAATATCCATTTTATATGAGGTTAAAAATACTTTTGGAGAACAACATACCTATATCTTTAAAACTAATATTAATAGTAATCTAGTACAACATATGTGTAAAAAAAAATTTCACGTATCTCCTTTTATAGAAATGAATTGTGTTTATTTTTTTAGATTATTAAAACCTGGTAATAAAATTTCTGTAATTATTGATCAAAATGACAATGAAGGTAAAATTTTATACGCATCTCAAGATGGAGTAAAAAGTGAAATAACCAACTCAAATATGATTAAATCTTACTTAAAGCACCCTTTAATGACTTTTAAGATTATATTTGCGATACATTTTGAGGCATTTAAGTTATGGGGCAAGGGTATTAAATTCATCAAAAAAAGACTTAAAATAAAAAATAATATAACTGTAGAAAATTAATGTTTATTTATAAAGCATCAGATAAGCTAGTTTTCAATATTTTAAAAAGTATTAATTATGGCTACTTAGAAATCACTTCCTTTGATGGAGATGTACTAAAATTTGGTAATCCGGAACATGATTTAAAAACAAGTTTAATTATAAAAAAACCAAACTTTACTTACAATCTTATTAGAGGTGGCAGTATTGGATTTGCAGAATGCTATATGCGTGGAGAATTTGAAACTGATAACCTTTCAAATTTAATAGAATTAACTGCAAGAAATATTAAAGTTATCTATAAGTTTTCAGGTTTACTTGATTTACCAATAATTAATTTTATAAAAAATAAAGTAATTAAAAATACAAAGGCCCGAAGTAAAGAGAATATTTCAAAACACTATGATTTAGGAAATGATTTTTTTTCACTTTGGTTGGATGATACTTTAACCTATTCAAGTGCAATTTTTGGGAAAGAAACAAAGAACTTATCCGAGGCACAAAATAATAAATATCAGAAATTAATTGATTTAATTAAACCCAACAATGGTGATAAAGTTTTGGAAATAGGATGTGGTTGGGGAGGTTTCGCTGAATATATTGGTAAAAAATATGATGTTAAACTTGATTGTATAACAATTTCCAAAAAACAATTCGATTATACAAAAGAGAGAATTCATAAATGTGGATTAAATGAAAAGGTTAATATTGAGATTAAAGATTATCGAGATCTAAAAGGCACATATAACTCTATTGCATCTATTGAAATGATTGAAGCTGTCGGGCAAAATTATTTAGAAAGTTATTTTAGAACAATTAAAGGTAATCTTTCTGATGGCGGTAAAGCAGCTATCCAAGCAATCACTATAGACGACAGTTTATTTGATAGATATAAAAATAAACAAGATTTTATTCAAAAGTATATTTTTCCAGGAGGTTTTCTTCCTAATAAAAATAGCATTAATAAATATGTTTCAGATAATGGATTGACTATAAATTCTTATATTTCTTATGCGGACCATTACGCAAATACATTAAGAATTTGGAGGGATGAATTTAATAAAAAATGGGATTTAATTAAAAATCAAGGTTTTGACTTAACATTTAAAAGAATGTGGGAATTTTATCTTTCTTATTGTGAGGCAGGATTTAAATCTAAAAATATAGATCTAATACAATTTTCACTTCAAAATAAATAAAAACCAAAAGGGAGAGTATAATGCGACATATAAAAATTTTTAGATCAATTCTATTGATAATTTCAATATTCTTAATTACAAGTTGTTCAAACAATAGTGCAATGAAACCAGAAGATTTTAAAAACAAAGAACCAAGATTAATCATTGAGGAATACTTAACTGGCAATGTAAAGGCTTGGGGTATTTTACAAAACAGATCAGGCAAAGTCACAAGACAATTTTCTGCAGATTTAAATGGATCGTGGGATGGTAAACAATTAATTTTAAAAGAAAAATTTAATTGGGATGACGGAGAAGTTCAAAATAGAGAATGGACTATTAATAAAATTGACGAAAATAATTATGAAGGAACAGCTGGCGACGTAGTGGGCAAGGCGTTAGGTTATTCTTATGGACCTGCATTTAAATTTGAATATGTATTATTAGTTCCTGTTAAAGGTAAAGAAATGAAAATTACTTTTGATGATTGGATCTTCAAACAAGATGATAGAGTTGCAATTAATAGAGCTACAATGACAAAGTTTGGTATTAAAGTTGCAGAGTTAACGGTTGTGTTTGTTAAAGATTAATTATTTTTTTTGATATTTTGTTAATTTACCTACGAGTCTAAAATAAATTTTACTTGGTAGAAAACTAAGAAGTTTTAAGATTAAAGTAAGTTCTTTTGGAAAATGAATTTCAAAAACATTTTTATTAACTAAACCATCATATATTTTTTCTGCTGCATATTCTGGTGTTTTTAAAAAGGGCATTTTAAAATTATTCTTATCAGTCATTGGTGTTTTTATGAATCCAGGAGACACTAAACAAATTCGAACATTGGATCTTTTAAAGTCAAAATATAAACTTTCTGCTAAATTATTTAATGCAGATTTTGAAGGACCATAGCCAGTTGAATTTGGAAGACCTCTATAACCTGCTATCGAAGAAACAATAGTAATTATGCCACTTTTTTTATCTTTGAAAAATTGCTCTACAGCTTTAATGGTATTAACTGTTCCGAAGAAATTTACTTTAAAGACCTCTTCTATTTGTTCAACATCAATATCTTTTTCTTTTTTTGGATTCCATGTACCTGTTGAAAAAAAACAAATATCAATATCATTGTATTTATTTTTAATTTTAGCAAATACCTCGATACATTTTTCTTTATCAGTAACATCAAGAGGAAATGCGGTTATATTATCATATTTATCTGAAAGCTCATTTAACAATTCTTCACGTCTAGCAGATATAGCAACATTCCAACCTTCATTAGAAAATTTTATTGCTAGAGCTTTGCCTATTCCTGTGCTACCACCTGTGATCCAAATAGTTTTTTTAATCATTTTAATTTGTTGTATATTATTAACATGTTTAAAAATAAATTTTTAACTTTTATCCTCTTTTTTATTATTACTTATTCAGCATCACTTATTGGTAGTTTAGCTACTATTAATTTTAAAGAGCCCTGGTATTCATTGTTAAACAAACCTGTATTCAATCCCCCAGATTGGATATTTGCTCCAGTGTGGACGACATTATATTTGATGATGACAATAGCTATATGGATTTTTTGGCACAGCAAAGACCGTGATATGTCAACTGTATATATATTTTTTATTCATTTAATTTTTAATACAACCTGGAGTATTATTTTCTTTGTTTTTCATAATTTAGCTTTAGCTTTAATTATTCTTATTGGTTTAATTTTGTTAATAATAAATCTCATGTTTAGATTTAGACGTGTCAATATGTTAAGTTTTTATATGATGATTCCTTATTTACTTTGGTGTTTCTTTGCATTAATTCTCAATTTTAATTTAATAGCACTCAATTAATAATGGATGATGTTGTAATAATCGGCGGAGGAATTATTGGAACTGCAACTGCTTATTTTTTATCTAAAGAAGGCAGAAAAGTTAAAGTAATAGAAAGAGACCCTACTTATAAAACTGCTTCTTTCCCATTATCTTTAGGTGGGTTTAGAAGACAATTTTTTCAAAAAGAAAATATTTTGCTTGGAAAATTTGCAAGAGAGTTTATTTTCCAAATACCAGAATTGTTAAAAACTGAAAAAAATCCAAACCCCACTGCAAGCATGGTCGCTAACGGATATCTGTTAATGTTTGGACCAGAACATGCTGAAGAACAGTACAAAGCTTTAGAAAATCACAAACATTGTGATGCTGGAACAAAAAATATTAAGGGATCTGAATTATCAAAAATCTTTCCGTATATTAATACTGAAGGTATTGAGACAGCAACTTATACTGACAATCAAAGTGAAGGATGGATAGATCCATTTATGTTTCATGGAGCTTTAAAAAGTAAAGCTATTGAGCTAGGCGCAGAATTTATTAAAGGAGATATAAAAAGTATTTCAGAAATTAAAGCTAAAACAATAATATCTGCTGCAGGTTGTTGGACTAAAGAATTGCTAGAAGATATACCTGTTGTTCCCCAAAAACATACAGTTTTTAGGGTTAAATGTCCTAAATATATGAAAGAAATGCCATTAACTGGTGACTTAACAACAGGTGTGTATTGGCGACCCGAAGGTGGAGAATATTTAGCAGGATCTCCTAATTCAGTATTCGATGCAACAGATTTAGAACCAGCTTGGAATGATTTTGAAGAGTTAGTTTGGCCAGCTCTAGCAAAAAGAATTCCAGCATTTGAAGAATTAAAATTAACAGGTGGGTGGGCAGGTTATTACGATTGTAACAAATTAGATAATAATGCAGTCGTTGGTAAACATCCAAAATTTGATAATGTTTATATGGCGTCTGGTTTTACTGGTAGAGGTTTAATGCAAGCGCCAGGAATTGGTAGAGCTTTGACTGAATTAATAACAACAGGCTCATATCAAACTATTGATATTAGTGATTTTTCAGTTGAAAGAGTGCTTGGAAATAGTGCTAGACCAGAACCGTATGTTTTGTGATTATTTGCAATAAATATCAGCCCAAAAAAGTTTATCTTTTTTTATTTCTTTTTTTATTAAATTTATAATCGTTTTATGATCACTCCATTCACAAAAAAATTTTTTCCTTTCCCCTATAGAAAAAGTAAAATTATTATAAGAGAGTTTTTTTAAATAATACAAACATTTGATTGCTTCAGAAAAAAATTCTGAAGTAATTTCAAATGAGATAATACCACTTTTTTGGGTTAAACCTTTTAATACATTCAGTTCATAGCCTTCTACATCTATTTTAATATATTGAGGGTTACCAAATTTTTTTATTAAATTATCTAATGTAGTTATTTGAATTTGAATTTTACCACTCCATTTTAAACTTGAGAATCTGCCAGATTTCCAATGTTTTGCCATAGTTGATATAGTTGGCATTTGTTTATTTATTGATAATATTTTTTTTGTATTTTTAGAGCCCAAACCTTTTGGGACAATGTGTACAATAGAATTTTTTGAATATAATTTTTTAAGGTTCTTCACACATATTGGAAGTGGCTCAACCATCACTGTTTTAATTTTTTTTTCAATAAAAGGTTTAGATTTTTCACCTAAGTGAGCACCAATATCAAAATATAAGTCACCTTTTTTTATAAGTTTCAAAACTTCATGATACTTTTTTCTTTTTAGCTTTTTAAAAAATTTAAACATTATAAAGTCTGAACACTATGTTCCACAAAAGGTTTGATATTCCTTATCATTTGAAGGAGATTGAAAGTGTTCAATATTTTTTTGATTTTCATAAGGCTTACTCAAAATCGATAATAACTTTTTCATAGGTTCTATATTGTTTACATTTGCAGCTTTTAAAGCTTCTTCAACTTTATGATTTCTAGGAATAACAATTGGATTTGATTTTTTCATAAGATTTAAAGATTTATCTTTTGAATTATTATTAATTAATATTCTTTTTTGCCATCTATTTGACCAACTAATATAATCTTTATTATTATAAATCTCGTCATTATTAATTTTTATATTCATCAAATAACAGAAAGTATTAGTGTAATCAGCTTTGTTTTTTTCCATCCAATCTAGCAAATCATCAATTAAAACTTTATCATTCATATCATTACCAAATAAACCTAGCTTGTCTCTCATCATATTTAACCATTTTTCCTCATAAATATTTTGAAAATTATCAATTATTTCAGTTGCTATTTTGAGGGATTGTTTTTCATCTTCATCAATAAGTGGAATTAAGCATTCCGCAAATCTAGCTAAATTCCATTTTGCAATACGCGGTTGGTTAAAATAAGAATATCTTCCATACCTATCTATGGAACTGAAAACTGTTTTAGGATCATATTGATCCATAAAAGCACAAGGTCCATAGTCGATAGTTTCACCTGAGATTGCCATGTTATCTGTATTCATAACTCCATGGATAAATCCTACACGCATCCAATTAACAATTAGCTGGCATTGTTTTTCCATAACAAGATTTAATATATCTATTGCTTTGTTTCTAGATGCTTTAATTTCTGGGTAATGTCTATCAATTGAGTAATCTATAAGAATATTTAAATCATTAATATTTTGCTTTGCAGCTAAGTATTGAAAAGTGCCAACACGTATGTGACTCGAAGCAACTCTAGTTAAAATGGCTCCCGGTAAAAGATTCTCTCTTTCTACTTTTTCACCAGTACTAACCACGGCAAGACTTCTTGTAGTTGGAATATTTAGAGAATGAATTGCCTCACTAATAATATATTCTCTTAGCATTGGTCCTAGAGCAGCTCTACCATCACCACCTCTTGAAAAGGAAGTTCTTCCAGATCCTTTAAATTGTATATCAAAACGTTTGTCTTTATTGACCAAATGTTCCCCTAAAAGAATAGCTCTTCCATCTCCGAGCATTGTAAAATGACCAAATTGATGACCTGCATAAGCTTGAGCAATTGTATTTGATCCCTTAGGTAAAGAATTTCCTGAAAAAATTTTTGCTAGATCATTTTTATCAATTTTTGATAAATCCAGACTTAAATCTTCAGCTAGTTTATTATTTAAAATTACTAATTTAGGATCATCAACTGGAGTTGGTTTTATTTCTTCTTTAAACGTTTTAGATAATTTTGAATATGAATTATCAAAATGCCAACCTATGGTCATTTTAACTAACTAACTTCAGCTTGATTTTCTTTTGGTTTAACTTCCGTTTTAAACTGGTTAGAAATTTTCTGAACCTCAACTGAAGAAACTTTGTATTCAGCACACATAGTTTCTTCATCTTTACCATGTCCTGTAACCATATTAACCATGTGTTCAGGAAAATGAAAAGTTGTAAACACTATACCTTCTTTAACTTGGTCAGTCACTTCTACCTTTAAAGCAACTTCACCTCTTCCTGAATATAATCTTCCAATATCACCAGAATTAATATCTCTATGTGCCGCATCTTTAGGATGAATTAAAAGAACATCCTCATCAACAATATTAATATTTTTAGTTCTTCTAGTCATTGTTGCTGCATTATAATGTTGTAAGACTCTACTAGTTGTTAAGATTAGAGGATACTCTTTTTTATTCGTTTCTATTTCAGTAGACTCTTTCCAATCAAAATTTTTAAGTCTACCTTTGCCTAATTTAAAAGTTTCAGTATGAAGAATTTGAGTATCAGTTCCATCTTCTTTAACTGGCCATTGTAAGCCAAGTTTACCCAGTCTTTCTCTTGTAACACCTTTAAAGAAAGGAACAATATCTGCAATTTCTTCTAACATTTGATCAGCATCATAAGTAGGTTGATCAAAACCAAGTTTTTGCATCATATCTGTTACAATAACGCCATCTGGTTTTGTACCAGGTAGTGGCTCAACAGCTCTATTTACTCTTTGTATTCGTCTCTCGGTGTTTGTAAAAGTACCATCTTTTTCTAAGAAAGTAGTTCCTGGCAAAACAACAGTTGCAAGTTTTGCTGTTTCGCTCATGAATATTTCTTGAACCACTAAAAGTTCTAATGAATTCATTGCTTCAACTACATGCGCACTATTTGGATCAGTTTGAACAATATCTTCACCAATTATCCAGACACCTTTTAATTCTTTTTTTATAGCTGCATCAAACATCTGTGGAATTTTTAAACCAGGTTTTGTTGGATGAGTTACACCATATTTTTCAGTATAAAATTTTTGATTCTTCTCATCAGAAACTTCAAAATATCCAGCACCTTGGTGAGGTTGACATCCCATGTCAGCTGCTCCTTGGACATTATTTTGGCCTCTAAGTGGATTTACTCCAACACCTTTTCTACCTATGTTTCCCGTAATCATTGCAAGATCAGCAATTAACATTACTGTTTTTGAGCCTTGCTCTTGCTCAGTAACTCCTAAACCATGAAATTCCATTGAATTTTGTGCTGTTGCATAAGCTATAGCAGCTTCTTTAACCAGTTGTTTGTCAACTCCAGCCATTTTTGCTAAGTAATCAACGTCTTGTCTCTCAATTTCTTTTATAAAATTATCAAATCCTTCAGTTCTATCTCTAACAAAATCTTTATTATATAATTTTGATTTTATAATAAAATGTAACATCATATTTAAAACAGCTACATTAGTCCCAGGTCTTAAATTAATATGGTAATCAGCTAGTTTAGCTAATTCGGTAGTAACTGGATCAAGGACAATTAATTTTTTACCCTTCATCACTTGTTGTTTAATTTTTGCACCAGTTACTGGGTGAGCATTAGTTGGGTTGGCTCCAATGACTAAAAATAAATCAGCATGATATATATCTTCAGTTGAATTTGTTGCAGCCCCAGTTCCAAATGTTTGTTGCATTCCCCAAGCAGTAGGTGAGTGACAAATTCTTGCACAACAGTCAACACTATTAGTACCAACAACAGCTCTAATCATTTTCTGAAAGACATAGTTTTCTTCATTAGTGCATCTGGCAGATGAAATCCCTGCAAAAGCATCAGGGCCATTGTCTTTAACAATTCTATTCATCTCTTTTTTAATAAAATCATATGCTTCATCCCAAGAAGCTTCTTCAAACTTACCATTTCTTTTTATTAGCGGTGTTTTTAATCTGTCTGGATGATCATAAAAACTAAATGCATATCTTCCTTTAATACATGTGTGTCCTGCATTAACTTCTGTTTCTTTAGGTGTATCGATTGCTACAACTTTTTCATCTTTAATTGACGCTTCAAGATTACAACCAACTCCACAATAAGAGCAAGTTGTTCTAACTTTTTTATCCACAGCCGCAGATTTAGATTGAAATACATCAGAGATTGCATCAGTAGGACAAGTATGTGCACATGCACCACAAGAAACACATGAAGAGTCACCAAACATCATATCATTATCTGTTGTAATTTTAGATTCAAATCCTCTACCGCTCATTGTTAAAACAAACGATCCTTGGATTTCATCACATGCTCTAACACACCTTCCACAATTAATACAATTATCCAAATTCATTCTCATATAATCATGAGATGTATCTCTTGGAATTCCTTTATGTTGTTTAGGTGAATTATATCGGTGATCTGAAATTCCCAGATCATTAGCAACAGTTTGAAGTTCACAATTATTATTTACTTCACAGCTATCACATTCCATTGGGTGGTCTGTTAAAACTAATTCTACAATATTTTTTCTAAGATCTGTTAATCCTTCATTAGTTGTAAAAATATGTTGATTTTCTGCAACCGGTGTATGACACGAAGCAACAACTCTTGTAGGCC
>CACEKT010000018.1 GCA_902560225.1 uncultured Pelagibacteraceae bacterium | reverse complement strand
TAAAATTATGGGAGAGAAAAATATTCTAAACAAATTACCAACTTCAGCTTCAAGCTTATACGCTAAAAATGTCTTTAATTTTGTTTCAAATTTATTCGATAAAGAAAATAATAAAATTAATATAAATTTAGAGGATGAAATAATTAAAAAAACTTTAATTAAATAAAATTATGGAAATAGACCCTTTTATATTTAGACTAAGCATATTTATTCTATCGATTTTTATAGGATATTATGTTGTATGGAGCGTAACACCTTCATTACATACACCATTGATGTCAGTAACAAATGCAATTTCTTCAGTTATTATAGTTGGCGCAATTATTGCAGGATTAGCAGGGGATTCTGATAGTATTTTTAACACTTCAAGTATTTTTGGGTTTTTAGCTATATCTTTAGCGGCGATAAATATTTTTGGAGGGTTTTTAGTAACCCAAAGGATGCTTGCGATGTATAAAAAAAAGAAGAAAGATAAATAATGATATCAGCAAATTTATCAGCAGTTTTTTATTTGATTTCAGGTGTATTATTTATTCTTGCTTTAAGAGGCTTGTCATCACCGGAAACATCAAGACAAGGAAATTTTTTTGGAATATTGGGGATGATAATTGCAATAACAGTTACCTTTCTCTCTATTGGTAATTTTTCAAATGGATTTATTGTTGTATTAATTTTTTTACTAATAGGTGGATTAATAGGTGCTTTTATTGCATATAAGATACCGATGACAGCTATGCCAGAACTAGTGGCAGGATTTCATAGTCTTGTAGGACTTGCAGCAGTCTTTGTAGCTATTTCTGCATTTTTAAATCCAGAGGCATTTAATCTTGGCTCACCAGGCAACATTAAACTTGGAAGTTTGATCGAAATGTCAATTGGTGCTGCTGTAGGAGCAATAACTTTTTCTGGATCAATAATAGCATTTTTAAAACTTCAAGGGATAATGTCTGGTTCTCCAATTACCTTTAAAGGTCAGCATCCACTTAATGCTTTGATATTGATTTCAATAGTAATTTTAACATATTTGCTGTGCTCTACACAGTCTTCAAATTTATTTTGGATACTATTAGCCGTATCTTTTTTAATTGGTTTTTTACTAATAATTCCAATTGGTGGAGCAGATATGCCAGTTGTAATTTCCATGCTTAATTCATATTCTGGTTGGGCAGCTGCTGGAATTGGTTTTACTTTAGAAAACACAGCATTAATTATTACTGGAGCTTTAGTTGGGTCTTCAGGAGCAATTTTATCTTACATAATGTGTAAAGGAATGAATCGATCTTTCTTTAACGTCATTCTAGGAGGATTTGGTGCGACTGAGCAATCTGGAAACTCTCAAAGCAAAGAGCAAAGACCTGTAAAAAGTGGTAATGCAGATGATGCAGCGTTTTTAATGAAAAATGCTTCTTCCGTTATTATTGTTCCTGGTTATGGAATGGCTGTTGCACAAGCACAGCATGCATTGAGAGAAATGGTAGATACTCTTAAAAAAAATGATATTAAAGTTTCTTATGCTATTCACCCCGTTGCAGGTAGAATGCCAGGACATATGAATGTTTTACTAGCTGAAGCTAATGTACCGTATGATGAAGTATTTGAATTAGAAGAAATAAATAATGATTTTGCAAATGCAGATGTTGCATTTGTAATAGGTGCTAACGATGTAACCAATCCAGTTGCAAAAACAGATCCTCAAAGCCCTATTTATGGTATGCCAGTGCTAGATGTTGAAAAATGCAAATCAGTTCTTTTTGTTAAAAGAAGTCTTTCACCTGGTTATGCAGGAATTGATAATGATCTTTTTTATAAAGAAAATACTTTAATGTTGTTTGCTGATGCAAAAAAAATGACCGAGGATATAACCAAGAACTTATAGAATTAAATTGAATACAAAAATATTTTGTGACATTGCTGAACTAAATTTAATAAAGAGATTTAATAAAAAAAAAATTGTAAAAGGTTTTACTACAAATCCAAGTTTGATGAGAAAAGCTGGAGCAAAAGACTATAAATCTTATTGTAAAAAAATACTAAAAATATGTAAAAATAAACCTATATCCTTTGAAGTATTTGGTGATGATAATTATAGTATGATGGACCAAGCTATAAAAATTAATAGTTGGGGGAAAAATGTTTATGTAAAGGTTCCAATTGTTAATTCACAAAATAAATTTTCTGGAGAGGTAATAAAAGAATTAAATAGAAAAAAAATTAAACTAAATATAACCGCAGTTTACAGTGCCAAACAAACTGAAAAAATTTTAAAAATTATAAACAAAAAGACTAAAGTAATAATTTCAATTTTTGCAGGAAGAGCTGGCGATACAGGTAAAGATCCAATCCCAGAAATTAAAGAAAGTTTAAAACTTGCGAAAAAATTTAAAAATGTAGAGATACTTTGGGCAAGTGTAAGAGAACCCTATAATTTTATACAATCTAAGCAGCTTAATTGTCACATAATTACTATTCCACCTTCAATTATTGAAAAAATAGAGAAATTTGGAAAGTCTTTTGATCAACTTACCAAAGAAACTGTTAAAGCTTTTTTAATTGATAGTAAAAAATCTAAATTTCAAATTTAAAAAAAAAATTTAATATCTAATGAATCAACTTTTAAATCATTAAGTAAAATGAAAAAATTTATTTAATTTGTGCTTGAAAATAAATGACTTTGTATAGTTAGAAAAATTTTGTTTTTTAATTTCTTTATTTTTAATTTTTTTTAAATTTTTAAATATTTCTTTAGCTACATTTCCATTTCCAAAAACTTTTGATGGTTTTAATTTTTTATTTTCAAAAAAAGAAATAGCATTTAATATTTTTTTATAATTATAACCTGTTACTATGTTGGTGCCCATTTTTACTGTAATTTGCCTTTCTGTTTTGGTTCTAATTGTTACACAAGGAATACCTAAAAGAGAAGTTTCTTCTTGAATCCCACCTGAGTCGGTTAAAACTATTTTGCAATTATTCATTAAATTTAAAAAATCTAAAAACTCTAGTGGTTTGATAAATTTAACAAATTTTAACTTATTTATATTTAACCTTTTAATAATTTTTGCTGTTCTTGGATGAACTGGAAATATAATCTTCTTACTAAATTTTTCTCCAATTTTTTCAAAATAAAGTATTAATTTTTTACAATTTTTTAAATTATCAATACTTTCTGGTCGATGTAAAGTTGTTAAAAAGTAGTCTTTTTTTTTTAATTTTAATTTTTTTAAAATTTTATTTTTTTTTGTTAATGATTTCTTTGATTTAATTACATCCGATATAGTGTTTCCAACTTTATATATGTATTTATTATGAATTAACTTTTCATTTCGTAAATTATTTAAATCATATGTAGTTGGAACAAAGAGTGTATTTGACAATTGATCAATAATTTTTCTATTAACTTCTTCTGGCATTTTTTCATTGAAGGATCTTAATCCCGATTCTACGTGAACAATATTTATTTTATTTAATTTATTTATTTTTTTTTTATTAAAAATTGAAGCTGCAAAACATCCTGATAGAGCAGTATTGGTGTCACCTTGAACTATTAAATAGTTAGGTTTTTCTTTTATTAATATTTTTTCAATTTCCACAATTGCTTTCGAAAAAAATAATTTATAATTATTTGCTAATGCCATTACGTTATATTTTGGTTTTGGAACATTAAAAAATTTAAAAAAAACACTACTCATTATTTTAAGGTAATGCTGATTTGTGTTGATTAAGGAAAAATTTATTTTTTTTTTCTTGAATATTTTTATTAAAGAAGAAAGTTTAATAATTTCAGGTCTTGTTGATAAAACAATACAAATTTTCATAACTGAAGATAAATTTTGAAAAACTTATTTAGATCTATATAATTGAATTTTCAATTAGTGAAATGAAAAAAAATAATTTTTAATCATAAATGGAAAATATCAAAAAAAACAACATATTTTTAATAAGCTTTTTGTTTATATCGGTTGTTTCATTGTTTTTGGGTTTCTTTTTAAATGAGGATCTTTCTACAGGTGGTTCAAGATGGGATTTTAATCAAACCTGGAATGTTGTAATTAACTTTTCAAACTACAATTTCCATCAATATTATAGTTATACATCGCATGTCCCTTTCCATTACATAATTTTATCTATTTTATATAATTTATTTAATGACCAATATATTGTTAGGTTAATCTACTTAATATTTAGTTTTTCTTTACCTCTTCTTTTATATTTAAATTTAAATAAAATTTATAAGTGTCAAAAATCTTTATTATTATTATTTAGCTTTAGTTTAATATTATTTCCTTTTTTTAGATCAATGGCTATTTGGCCTAACGCGCACTTAACTGCATCAATTTTTTTTTTAATCAGCAATTATTTTTATTTGAAAGGAAATACAGAAAATAAATTATTATACAAATATCTTAACCTTTTATTTTTAGCGTTTGCAACATATTCTATGCAATCATATGTTATTATATTTTCTTTCTATTTAATAAACTATTTCTTATATCATTCAAAAAAAGAGTTTATGCAGCTTTTTCTATTTTGCATTTTACTTGCAATTCCTGGTCTTTATTTAATAAGTTTTAATACAAGAATTTCTAATATAACAATGACAAGAAATCTTTCATATAGTTTAGCATCCAACATTTCATTGATTACATTTTATTTGTTTTTTTTAATTAATGGTAAAAACTTGGATTTTATCAAAAATAAAATTATAAAATTTTCGAAAAAGGAAATTTTAATAATTTTTACTTTATTTTTATATGCTGTAATTAACTTTACAGCATACGACACTCCGATGTTAGGTGGAGGTTTTTTCTATAAATTATCTCATTTAATATTAGGTAATAATATAATTTTTTTTTCATCTTTCCTTCTTGGTTTATTCCTTTGTACAATAATGATTAAGGAAGATAAAAAGTTTATTTATCCATTATTAATTATTGTTACAATGGCTAGTAATTATATAGTTTTTCAAAAATATTATGAACCATTATTCATTTTATTACTAACAGTTCTTTATAAGAATTATTTTATTAAAAATTTATTATTAAATTTGAAAAATATTTCAATTTTTCTTTTGTTTGTTTTTTTATACTTTTTAAGCGCAACTATTAATCAAGTGGGTAATTTTACAAATAATTTATCGGGAGTGATTAGATTTTTTTAAAAAGAATAAGTCTAATTGTTAAAAAAATAGTTCTAAATAGTTTCATTTTACTTTGTCCAATTTTGTATTGATAATTTAATGTAAAAGGAATTTCTTTTAATTTTAAATTTTTTTTATTATTAATTAAAAAGATTAATATTTTTGCAGCAATATTGAAATCTTCATTTTTAAAAAAATATTTTTTTTTTAATATTTCTTTTATTAATTGAAAGTCATAACATCTGTAATTACATGTATAGTCATTTAAATTTTTGAATGGATAAAAAATTTTAAAGAGATATTTTGCACCTATGCTCAGCACATTTCTCATATTTGATAAACCATTAATCTTAGATCCATGAACAAACCTAGAAGCAATTACTAAATGATTTCCTGATTCTATTCCATTAATCATTTTAGGGATAATGCTAATAGGGTGAGTATCATCACAATCTAAACTTATAATTATATCTTTTTTTTTAGCAGTTTTATTTATTATATTAAATCCGGTTTCTAGAGTTATACTTAATCCTCTATTTTGTTTATGTTTTTTATAAATTAAATTAAACCTACAGTTTTTTTTTATAATTTCTTTTGTGTTATCCTTTGAGCAATCATCAATCAGTACTACTTTAAAAGGAGAAATTTTTTTTTTTATTTTGTTTATTTTTTTAAAAATTTTTGAAATATTTTTTTCTTCATTATAAGCAGGTAATAAAATATATAGCATAATTTCTTTTAACTTTGGTAAACTGTCATCAACCAAACCCTCTGAATAAAATTTCTTTTAGATAAAATGTTATAATTATTTTGGTATTTTTTTTCGGATTTTAATTTGAAAATAGGTATTTTAATCATTGATCAAATATCAATTGGTTGCGGGGGACGGATTTGAACCGCCGACCTTCAGGTTATGAGCCTGACGAGCTACCAGACTGCTCCACCCCGCGGTAAAACTAAATTCTGTTCTTTAGTTTATTTAATTTTTTAACTCTTTTAATATTTTCTTGTAAAATTCTCTTTTTTTTCTCTGAAGGTTTTTCATAAGTATTCTTTAATTTTATAACTTTAAAAAAACCATCTCTTTGGAGTTTTCTTTTTAAAACTCTTAAAGCTTGTTCAATATTATTGTCTTTTACTTCTATTTTAATAACTACCTCCAAAAAAGTGGTTAAGTATCACTTTTATAATTTTATGTCTATTACTTTTATTCATTATTACGAAGTTAGACTGGTTTGATTTTGTTTTTCTTTTTCTTTCATTTTCTTTTCTCTTTTTATTCGTCTTTCAGCTTTTTCTAAAGCTTCTATCAAATCTTTTTGATTAAATAAATTTAGGGCAACGGGGTCTTTTGGATTAAGATTATTATAATTCCAATAGCTTTTATTTCTTATAGAAGTTACTGAATACTTAGTTACTCCAACAAGTTTTGCAATTTGAGAGTCTTTTAAAATATTATGTTGTTTAATTAACCATAATGCTGAGTCAGGCTTATCTTGCCTTTTAGAAAGAGGTATATATTTTTTAAATTTTTTGTCTGTATTAGATATTTCGATATCTGCACTTTTAATTTGCAAAGGCCTATTTTCATCTTTGGATGATAATTCAATTTCTTCTCTAGAAAGTTGTCCAGAGATTATTGGGTTATAAGCTTTTATTCCTTTTGCAACTTCACCATCAGCTATTCCTTGTATTTCTACTTCATGTAGGTTACAAAAATTTGCAATTTGTTTGAATGTTAGAGTTGTATTTTCTACCAGCCAAACAGCAGTAGCCATTGGCATTAAGGGTGCGTTTGACATTTAATTTTTCTTATCTGATTTGAAGTTTTGAAATTTTTTATTGAATTTACTAATTCTACCTTTATCCATTAATTTTTGTTTTCCACCAGTCCAAGCAGAGTGTGATTTCGGGTCAATTTCTAATTTCAATAAATCACCTTCTTTGCCCCAAGTTGACTTTGTTTCAAATTGCGTTCCGTCTGTCATTTCTACTTTAATAGTGTGATAGTCAGGATGTATATCTTTTTTCATATCGAGACTTATAGCAAAAGAAATTTATAACACAATTAAAAGTTCTTTAATTTTTCCATCATTTTATCATTAATTGCAGCACTTGAGGCCTTTATATCAATTTTGTTTATGTCAAATTTATCATAATTATTTACTATGCCTCCAGCTTCTTTAACCAGTAAAGCTCCAGCCGCTATATCCCATAGATTGATTTTCTTTTGAAAGTATCCATCAAGTCTACCAGAGGCAACATAAGCTAAATCTAATGCAGCAGATCCACTACACCTCATATTCAAATTACAAAATTTTACTCCTTCATTATTACTTGAAAACAAACATTCCTCCAGAGAACTTTTGCTTGAAACTCTTAATCTCTGATTATTTAAATATGCTCCTTTTTCTTTTTCGGCAAAAAACATTTCATCTTTAATTGGATCAAATATTAAACCACTTAATAATTCATCTTTTGATTTAAGAGCAATAGAAATTGCAAAGTGAGGTATACCATGAAGAAAATTTGTGGTTCCATCTATTGGGTCAATTATCCAAGTATTTTCTTTATCTTTATTTCTTATTATACCTGTTTCTTCGGTTAAAAAAGAATAATTTTTTTTTGTATTTGATAACTCCTCGATTAAAATTTTTTCAACATGTTTATCTGTTTTTGTTACAAAATCATGCGGCCCCTTTTTTGATACTTGCAACTTTTCTATTTCTCCAAAATCTCTTATTATTGATTTAGATGCTTTTTCAGCAGCCTTAATCATTATGTTGAGATTTGCAGATATAGAAATCATTCAATTATATTTTTTTAATATATTCAAGAGTTCTTGTGTCGACAATTACCTCGTCACCAGAATCTATAAATGGTGGTACTTGAATATTTAAACCATTATTAAGCGTAGCAGGTTTATATGATGATGAAACAGTTTGTCCTTTAAGCGCAACATCTGTTGTTTCAATTTTGCAGGTAACCTGATTGGGAAGTTCAACTGAAATTGGACTTTCATTATAAAAACTTACTGAAACTTTGAGATTTTCAGTCATTAATTTCCCTTTTTCTCCAATAAGATCTTTTTTTATTTCAATTTGTTCAAATGTTTTTGGATCCATAAAGATATAATTATTTTCATCATCATATAGAAAATTAAAATCTGTTTCTTCTAGTGATGCTTTTTCAACAGTTTCACTAGATCTAAATCTTTCATTTAACTTTGTATTTTTTCCTAAGCTTTTCATTTCTACTTGAGCAAATGCTCCACCTTTACCAGGTTTCACATGTTGAGTTTTAAGGACTAGCCATAAATCGTTTTTGTATTCTAATAACATTCCTACTCTTATTTCTCCTGCATTTATTTTCATTTAATTTTTTCTATAGTTTCAAAGGGTTTATATTTTTTATTATTCCAAACGTAGCCTGAAATAGCCAATAAATTAGCATTGTTCAATAACAGTTTTTTATAATTACTTATATTAATTCCACCTATTGCAACTATTGGTATTTTGGTTAATTTTTTTACTTTATTTAAAATTTTGGTTGAAGCTTTATACTTAACTTTTTTTGTTTTAGTAGAAAAGAAGGCTCCAAAGGCGATATAGTTGGCTTTGCCTCTAATAGCAGCTTTTGCTAAATTAATAGAGTTATGACAGGTAATACCTATAGTTTTATTACCCACTATTTTTCTTGCTTCGACTATGCTCATATCTTTTTGTCCTAAATGACATCCATCAGCATTAAGTCTTTTTGAAAGTTCAGGGTCGTCATTAACTAAAAATTTAACATTATTTTTTTTACAAATTTGTTTAATTTTTTTTCCTATTATAATTTTTTTTTTAAATGAATATTTTTTAAACCTCATTTGAAAAAGGCTAATTTTGCCAGAACTTAGTACTTTTTTTAAATCCTGATAGAATCGTGGGTAAATATTATTAGGAGAAATAAGATAAATAAATTTTTTTTTATTTATTCTCAAGTTCACTAGACCATTTCCCTTGAGCAGCCAAAGTGTTCATTTTTGCTCTATGATTAAAAATATTTTGAGTTTCTTTAATATTTTTAATATCTTTTGACCAAAATTTAAGAGCACTTTGTTGAAGAGCTCTTCCATATGAGTAAGTCATAATAAAATTAGTATTATTGTTTTTATTAATAAGATTTAAATTTTCAGTTGCCTCTATCTCAGATTGACCTCCTGATAAAAAAGCTATTCCGGGCACCTCATTTGGAACAGATTTTTTAAGGCACTCAAGCGTTTTCAACGAAACTTCTTCATTAGAAATTTTATTTTTTGATTTATTTCCTGCCAGGACCATATTTGGTTTTAAAATTATGCCTGTTAAATCGATCTTATGAACAATTAATTCTTCAAAACATTTTTGAATTACTTCTGAAGTTTTACTTAAGCAGTCATCTGCTGAATGTTCACCATCCATTAATACTTCTGGCTCTACAATTGGAACCATTCCACATTCCTGAACAAGAGCAGAGTATCTTGCTAAAGCATGCGCATTTGAATTAATTGCAAGTTGGCTAGGATATTTTTTACTAATACTGTAAACACCTCTCCATTTTGTGAATCTTGCTCCAAGTTGGTAATATTTTTTTAGTCTTTCTCTTAATCCATCTAAACCTTCGGTTATTTTTTCCTCAGCTGAGTTTGCTAGAACTTTTGCACCGGTATCAACTTTAATCCCTGTTAATGCACCTGTATCTGAAATTAATTTAGGAATTTTTTTTCCAGAACTTGATGATTGATTTATTGTTTCATCATACAAGATTACACCCCCTATACAATCAGTCATACTTTCTGATGAAAAAAGCGTTTCTCTAAAAAGAAGTCTGTTTTCAGGAGAAGATTGAACGTTAACCGAATCCAATCTTTTGGTCATTGTTCCATTACTTTCGTCAGCTGCAAGTATTCCTTTGCCGTTTGAAAGTATTTTTAGAGCAATTTTATTAAGTTCTGACATGTTAGTTTAAAGCTTTTATACCAGGAAGTTCTTTGCCTTCAAGATATTCTAGGAAGGCTCCACCAGCAGTTGAAACAAAATTAAAATTATCAACTGCATTTAAACTATTTAATAATGAAACAGTATCCCCACCTCCAGCAACTGAATAGATTTTATTAGATTTATTATTTTTAATTATATTCTCTGCAATTTTAATACTTCCATTAGCAAAGCTTGGATTTTCAAAATACCCAGCAGGTCCATTCCAAAAAATTGTATTACTTTCATCAATAATGTTATTAATAATATTAATAGTCTTTGGACCAATATCTAAAATTATTTCATCCGATGAAATTTCATTCAATTCTTTAATTTGAGGCGTTCCATTCAAATCTTTTCCTACAACAATATCTTCGGGATATACTAATTTGCAGTTCTCTTTTTTTGAAAGTGAAAAAATTTCTTTAATAATTAGATCAGAATTTTCTTCCTGTAAGGATTTTCCAATGTTATATCCCATATATTTAATCACGTTATTTGCCATACCACCTACAATTACAATATTATCAAATTTACAAATTAAATTTTTTATTACATTAATCTTAGTAGAGATTTTAGAGCCTCCAATTATACAGGTAATAGGTCTCTTAATTTCTGATGTAATTTTTTTTAAAGCGCTGACCTCAAGATCTAGTTGTAAGCCAGAATATGATGGTAAAAAATTAGAAATTTGATGAATTGATGCATGAGACCTATGCGAACAAGAGAACGCCTCATTAACATAAATATCAGCTAAGCTTGCAAGATGTTTTGCAAACTCAGGATCATTATTTTCTTCTTCAAGATAAAATCTAATATTTTCCAACATAATAATCTTTTCATCATTATTTTTGAACAAGTCTTTATTATTTATATTATTTATGTTTTTTGTAATGAGTTTTACATTTTGACTCAGCTTCTTACTCAAATCTTCACATATTGGATTAAGAGTAAGTTCATTTACAAATTTGCCTTTTGGTCTACCCACATGTGATAAAATTATAATTTTTGAGTTTTGCTTAATTAAAAATTTTAAAGTTGGAAGAATTTTATCAATTCTAGTTGTATCTATTATTTTTCCATTTTCTAAGGGAACATTAAGATCCAATCTTAATAATATTTTTTTATCTTTAAGTTTTGCTTTTTCTCTAATGCTTATCATTAAGAGATCTTATGAACATATTCTACTATATCACACATTCTATTTGAAAAACCCCACTCATTATCATACCAAGCTGAAATTTTTCCCATATTTTTTCCAACCACATTAGTAAGAGAAGAGTCTATGATTGCAGAAGCTGAATTGTGATTGAAATCAATTGATACTAATTTTTCAGAGGTTATTTCTAATACTTTTTTAGATTGATTTTTAGAGGCTAATTTAAACGCCTCATTAATTTTTTCTATATTGATATCTTTTTTAGTGCAAAAAACTAACTCGACTAATGATACATTTGGAGTAGGTACCCTCATAGCGACACCTTCTAATTTTCCTTTTAAAGAAGGAATAATTTCACCAATTGCTTTTGAAGCCCCTGTTGATGTTGGGACTATAGATTGGCTGGCAGATCTAGCTCTTCTAGGATCCTTATGAGAATTATCTAAAATTCTTTGATCACTTGTAAATGCGTGAATTGTAGTCATAAAACCCTTTTCAATTATAAAGCTTTCATTTAGCACATTTGCAACAGGAGCTAAGCAATTAGTAGTACAAGAAGCAGCCGAAATTATTTGATCATCCTTTGTAAGAACATTTTCGTTTACTCCAAATACAATAGTTTTATCAGAATTTTTACATGGAGCTGAAACAATTACTTTTTTTGCACCATTAATAATATGTGCCATTAGTTTTTCTTTTGAATTAAATTTTCCAGTACATTCAAAAACATAATCAACATCAAACTTTTTCCAATTTATATCTTCAATTTTAGATTCTTGTGAAAAAGTAATTTTGTTATTATTTATAATTAAGTGATTGTCATCAAAGTCTAAATCTGCATTAAATTTTCCATGTATAGAGTCATATTTAATTAATTTGTAGCTTATCTCTGAATTAGATTTGTTATTGATATGTTGTATTTTAATATTTTTATTTTGGCTTTCAATAATTGCTCTAATTATCATTCTGCCAATTCTTCCCATTCCATTAATTCCAACTTTTATTGTCATTTTAATTTTTAATTAATTTTTTACATTTATTTGAAATATTTATCGCCGTTAATCCAAAGTATTTATAAATATCCTTATATGGTGCACTTTTACCAAAAGCGTCAATTCCAAAGGTTAGACCATCATCGCCGATATATTTTTTCCAACATTCAGTGGATGCTGCCTCAATAGATATTTTTATTTTAGACTCACCAAGAATTTTTTTCTTGTATGACTTTGATTGTTGATCAAAAAGATCTTGGCATGGCATGGATATAACTTTTGAATACACTTTATCTTTGGCCAATTTATGGCTAGTTTCAATCGCCAAACTAACCTCTGAACCACTTGCAAGTATAGTTAAATTGATTTTTTTATTAGTTCTTAAAACTTCGTAGGCTCCTAAAGAGCATTTATTAATATTTGAGTATTTTTTTCTAATCGGTTCTAGGTTTTGTCTAGTTAAAGCTAAAACACTAGGTGTTTTTGAATTCTTTAATGCTTGCTCCCAACATTCAATGGTTTCAATTCTATCGGCAGGTCTAAAAACATTTAAATTTGGAATTGATCGTAAACCAGATAACTGTTCAATTGGTTGATGCGTGGGGCCATCTTCACCAAGACCAATAGAATCATGTGTCATTACATAAATAACCCTTTGCTGCATAAGTGCTGATAGTCTTATTGAAGGTTTACAATAATCTGAAAAAATTAAAAAAGTTCCGCCGTAGGGAATGAAATTACTATGAAGAGCAAGTCCATTCATTATTCCACTCATAGCATGCTCTCTTACACCGTAGTGAATATAATCACTATCAAACTCACCAGGTTTAATTATCTTTTGATGCTTTGTTTTAGTATTATTTGATCCTGCTAAATCTGCAGATCCTCCAATTAAAGTATTACTTTGTTTTGTTAGTGCATTAAGAGTTAGCTCTGAAGCTTTTCGTGAAGCTAAGCTTTTAATTTCTTTAATAGCAATTTTTTTTTCTTTATTTATTGCTTTACTAAAATTATTTTTTAAAATTTTATCTATTTTTTTCTTTTGTTTTTTATAAACTCGGTTCCATTTTTTCTCAATTAGCCATCCTTTTTCTCCAATTTTTTTCCATTCATTTAGAATTTTATTTGGAATTTCAAAAGGTTTATAATTCCAGTTTAAAGCTTTTCTAACAAGCTTTATTTCATCTAAACCCAGCGGGCTACCATGAGATGAAGATTTACCAGATTTATTAGGAGAACCAAAACCAATTTTAGTTTTACAAGAGATAATAGATGGTTTTTTTAAATTTTGAACTTTTTTTAAAGCTTTAAAAATTTCTTTTTCATTATGTCCATTAATTAAAATGTATTCCCACCCATAGCTTTCAAATCTTTTTTTAAAATTATCTGAGACAGCTAAACTTGTTGGTCCATCTATAGATATTGAATTATTATCAAAAAGCATGACTAAATTTTTAAGTTTTAAATGCCCAGCTAAACTCATTGCTTCATGGCTTATTCCTTCCATTAAACATCCGTCTCCAGCCAAAACGTAAGTTTTATGGTTTATAATTTCTTTTCCTAATTTTTTTTTTAAAATTTCTTCAGCAATTGCAAAACCAACAGCATTTGCAATCCCTTGACCCAAAGGTCCTGTTGTAGTTTCAATACCGGTTTTTGGATGATATTCTGGATGTCCAGCACATATAGAATTAAGTTGTCTAAATTTTTTTATATTATTTAGCGAAATACTTTTATATCCAGTTAGGTATAGTAGAGAATATAGTAACATAGAACCATGACCTGCCGACAGTACAAACCTATCTCTATTCAACCAATCTGGATTCTTTGGGTTAAATTTTAGAAAATATCTGAACAGCACAGTAGCCACATCTGCCATTCCCATCGGCATACCTGGATGACCAGAATTTGCCTTTTGTACAGCATCTATTGACAAAAATCTGATGCAATTTGCTAAATCAACGTGTAGTTTGTTCAAAATTATCCTGACTAGACTAAGAAGAATCTATTTAATAATATAATTATATATATATGAATTCTATAAACGAAAAAGAAAAAAAACTAAGTAATGCTTTAACTGAATTAAAAAATTTAGATTTGAGCAATCCCAACTTGAAAAATAATATTGAAAATTTAAACTTACAAAAAACTCAATTAGAAATTGAAAAATCTCAATTGGAGGAAAAATATAAAATATTAGCTGAGGAACATTCAAGTTTAAGTAAAAAACTAGAAGAAATTAAAGACAAAGAAAAATTAGACAAAGAAAAACAAAACGAATTTTCTGAAAAAATTGATGAATTAAATCAAGAAACAGATACTTTATTGGAAGAAATTGATAAATGGCAAATGTAAGTATTAAATTTAATAATAAAGATTTTTTGTTATCCTGTGACGATGGTCAAGAAGAGCATCTTGAAGAATTATTAATTCAAATAAATAAAAAGTTTAATGATTTAAAAAATGATCTTGGAAATCTTGGAGAAAATAAGTTGCTTTTAATTACAGCAGTTAGGGTTATGGATGAATATTATGAAACCAAGAAAAAAGTTGATCAAAAAAAAATAGAATTAAAAGATCTTTCAGATAAATTTAAAGAATTGAAATCATTAATTTATGACTATAGAGATAGAAAAGAAGAAGAAATAAAAGAATTAAATTTAAATCATCAAAAGTTTAAAGATGAAATTGAAACAAATCATAAAAAATATGAAAAATTGATTGATGAAACTGCAGATGAAATATCTAATTTTGTTAATAAGGCAAAATTAGAGAATATATCCCAATAAATTCTTGTGATTAAATCTAAAATAAGAAGGAAAGTTTTAAAAATTAGAAAAAATAATATTAATAAAAATTTCGAAATTAACTCAAGTAGAATATTAAATTTTTTAAAAACTCAAAATTATAATTTTAAAAATTTAGGTGGATACTATCCAACTAATTATGAAATTGATGATTTAAATATTTTAGAATTTTTTGAAAAAAAAAATTATAATATTTTATTACCAATCATAAAAAAAAAAAATCAAATGGAATTTTTTAAGTGGACAAAAAATGATCCTTTTAAAATTAATAAATATGGCATACCTGAACCAGTTTCATCTAAAATATATTATCCTGATATTTTGTTAGTTCCTTTAGTTGGTTATGATAATGATCTAAACAGATTAGGCTATGGTGGTGGATTTTATGATCGTTATATTGAAAAAGCCGAAAAAATAAAAAAAATTGTTAAAATTGGTTTGGCTTTCTCTTATCAAAAAATAAAAAGTGTACCAATAAATAAATATGATAAGAGATTAGATTTTGTATTTACTGAAAAAGAAATTTTAAAATGAAAATATTATTTTTAGGTGATGTAGTTGGAGTTTCTGGTTGTTCAAAGTTAATAAACAATCTTTTTGAAGAAATTAGCAAAAAAAAAATAGATTTTGTAATCGTTAACGGTGAAAATGCTGCATCTCAGGGAGTTGGTTTAACCAAGGAAATATGTAACGATTTTTTTAATTGTGGTGTTAACGTAATCACTACTGGAAATCATGTCTGGGATCAAAAAGAGATAATGGAATTTATAGATAAAGAGGAAAGATTATTACGCCCTAAAAATCTTTTTGAACCTGCACCTGGAAAAGGTTTTCAAATTTATAATACTAAACAAGGTATTAAAATTGGTGTTTTAAATTTAATGGGAAATGTTTTTATGAAAAAATGTGATGATGTTTTTGAAATTTCAAAAAAATTTATCAATGAATATAAATTAAAAGAGGATTTTGATTTATTAGTAGTTGATTTTCATGGTGAAATCACAAGCGAAAAAAATGCTATAGGTCATTATTTTGATGGTAAAGCAACTTTGGTTGTTGGTACGCATACTCATATTCCAACTAATGATGCAAGAATATTAAAAGCAGGCACTGCTTATCAGACTGATGCTGGTATGTGTGGTGATTATGATTCAGTGATCGGTATGAACAAAGAAAATTCAATAAATAGATTTTTAAAAAAAAATTCTTTAAAACATTTTCCTGCATCAGGTGAAGCTACTTTATGTGGTGTTATTGTTAAATGTGATGTAGAAACTGGATTAGCTACAGATATTAAAAGTTATGTTTATGGTGGTCAATTAAATAATATTTAAAAAGTATGGCAGGACATTCTCATTGGGCAGGCATTAAACATAAAAAAGGAAAAGCTGATAAACAGCGCTCTAAAATATTTTCTAAACTGTCAAAGGAAATAACTGTTGCTGCAAAGCTTGGTGATAAGGATCCTGTAATGAATCCTAGATTACGATCTGCGATCCAGGCCGCTAGATCTGCAAATATGCCAAAAGATAATATAGAGAGAGCAATTGATAAATCGTCAGCAGTAATAGGAGTAAATTTTGAAAATTTAAGATACGAAGGATTTGGACCAGATAAAATTGCAGTAATTGTAGAAACATTAACAGATAATAAAAATAGAACAGCCTCAAATATAAGAACTATTTTTCAAAAAAGTGGTGGAAGTTTAGGAACACAAGGTTCAGCGTCACATAATTTTAAGCAACTGGGTATTATCAAAATTGATAAAAAGGAAATTTCTGAAGAAAATATATTTGAAATTGCAATAGAGTCTGGAGCTGATGAGTGTATTTTTCATAATGAATTTTATGAAATTCAATGTCCTATAAATGAAATATATAATGTAAAAAAAAAATTAGAAAAAACAATCGTAAATTTTATCTCAACAGAAATTGAGTGGATTTCATTAAATAGTGTAAATATTGATAAAGAAAATGAGGAACCCATAATTGATTTTCTTGCAAATTTAGAAGATGATGATGATGTGCAAAATGTTTTTTCAAATGTTAAAATTGGTAATAGCTGATGTTAGTTATTGGTATTGATCCAGGAATTTCAGGTTCAATTTGCTTTTTCCAAGATGGAAAAATAATTGATGTAGTTGAAATGCCAACTATGACTGAAGGTAAAAAAAAAAAAAAGCAAGTTAACGGTTCTCAGATTTTTAATGAAATTTCAAAAAGGATATTAAATAAAGATAAAAAAGATATAAAAGTTATAATAGAGCAAGTATCAGCTATGCCCGGCCAAGGAGTGACAAGCATGTTTAATTTTGGACAATCATTCGGTATTTTAAAAGGTGTATGTTCCGCAATGCAATTACCAATGTACTTTGTTAGACCAGCGAAATGGAAAAAATATTTTAACCTTATAAAATCAGAAAAAGATGCTAGCAGAACAAGGGCAATTGAGATATTTCCTTATTTTTCATCAGAATTATCTAGAAAAAAAGACTCTAATAAAGCGGATGCTATTCTAATATCCAGTTTTTATTATGAAACCTATAAAATATTGGAATAAACCAAAAAAATTAAGACAAAATCATGACACATTTAAGTGTGAAGAGTAAATATGGAAGCTGATATAGCATCACAAGCACTAGGACTAGG
>CACEKT010000017.1 GCA_902560225.1 uncultured Pelagibacteraceae bacterium | reverse complement strand
ATTCCACAGCGTGCAATTATGGGAGCGAATTTTTTAAATCATAGAGCACATGAAATTTATACAATAAATGGTAATAAAATTAGTGAAACTTTCGTTAAATGGGACAAAGAGAAAAACAAATGTTTTGCTGGATTTGTGGTTAGTGGAAAAAACGTTGGAGTTGATGAAACAATAACCGTAAGTGGAGAGGCTTTGAGTTTTTTAAGTACCGGAATTGATACAAGAGTTTATTTTATTAAAAATTTTTAAGGAGAAAAAAATTATATAGATTTTATTTTACTTTAATATCGTATAACCTAATTAGAAGTTATGTCTGAACCAGTAATAAAATGCGAGTCTGTTTATAAAATTTTTGGAGAAAATGCACAAAAAATGCTTGATGAGTCAAATGGTATTGTTGATGCAAAAACTTTTCAAGAAAATGGATGTATTGTTGGAGTTAACAACGCCTCTTTTGAAGTATCAAAAGGAGAAATGTTAGTTGTAATGGGTTTATCAGGCTCAGGCAAATCAACATTATTAAGATGCATTTCTAGATTAACAGATGCGACGGGTGGAAAAATTTTTATAGAAGGTCAAGACTTACTTCAATTAAACAACAAAGAGTTAATCGATCTTAGAAGAAACAAAATGGGAATGGTTTTTCAAAGCTTTGCTTTGTTACCACATAAAACAGTTGTAGAGAACATTGCATTTCCTCTTCAAATAAAAGGAATAAAAACTGAAGATAGTATTAGTAAAGCAATGGACATGGTTAAACTTGTGGGTCTTGATGGAAGGGAAAACTATTTCCCAAGAGAACTCTCAGGAGGTCAACAACAAAGGGTGGGTATTGCAAGATCGTTAGCTGTAGAACCTGATATTTGGTTTTTGGATGAACCATTTTCAGCATTAGATCCGCTAATAAGAAAAGAAATGCAAGATGAATTTTTAAGACTTCAAGAAAAATTGCAAAAAACAATTATGTTTATTACCCATGATTTCGATGAAGCTTTAAAGCTTGCTGATAGGATTGCAATTATGAAAGATGGTATTATTGAACAATTAGATACACCAGCAAATATTGTTTTAAATCCTGCAACTGAGTATGTGAGAAAATTTACCGAGGAAGTTCCTAGAGAAAAAGTTTTATTAATTGAGGATGTAATGGACACATCTACTAAAGATAATTTAGGTGATCTTAAAGTTTTAAAAGATGAAATTATTGAAAATGTTGCTGAAAAAATTCTAACTCAAGAAAAATCAGTTACAGTAGTAGATAGTAATAACAAAGTTGTTGGTTCTATTAATCCAACAAAAATAATTAATACAGTTTTTGGAGGAAGAAAAAATAATAATTAAGCTATGGAATTGATTAAAAAATATCCAAAGTTATTTCAGTGGTTATTTTTATTAATTGTATTTTTTGCTTTATGTTTTGCAATTGATGTTCCTGAAACATATAAATTTATAAGAGGACAAGCTGAATTTGTTAAAGATCCTAACCAAAGTTCGTACATTTTTCTTGGTAAAGAAGTAAGATATTATGCTTTTGATGTTTTTTGGAGACTTCCTCCATTACTGGGATGGTTACCCATTTGGATAAACGACTCATTATTTTTCTTGATGAACGAATGGATGCCAATGGAGTTTTGGAATGAGGATACCCAAGAATTCAAAACTAGACCTTTGTTATTACAAATAAGTAGGAATTTAACCTCTTTTATGACTTTTTTAATAGAGTTAATTAGAGAAATTTTATTAGGAGGGCTTGAAACTATTGTTGCATTCACTAGTTGGGACTGGATAGATAAAAATCCTTGGGCTGAGTTGCCTGGTTTGCCATGGACAATAGTTGCAGCAGGTGCTGCGATACTTTCTTACAAGTTAAGTGGTAAGGGTTTAGCTTTGTTTGCAGGTTTAACAATGATTTATATTTCAATATTTGGTCAATGGAAACCTTCTATGCAAACTCTCTCATTTATATTAGTAGCGGCACCGCTATCATTTATTTTTGGCTTGGGGTTAGGTATTGCAGCTTTTAAAAGCAAACGTGTTGAAAAAGCTTTATATCCAATACTTCTAGTTATGCAAACAATGCCACAATATGCTGTATTGGTTCCTGCACTTGTTCTTTTTGGAGTTGGCGATCATGCTGCAGTAATTATAACTATGGTAGTTGCAGTCCCCCCAATGATATTATTAACTATATTGGGTTTAAGAGCAATACCTCCAGAAGTTATTGAAGCGGGCAGAATGAGCGGGTGTAATAATTGGCAACTAATGTTAAAAGTTTTAATTCCTACTGCAAGAAGAGATATCTTGATTGGAGTAAACCAGGTAATCATGGTTTGTTTTTCTATGGCTGTTATTTCAGCTTTTATAGGTGCAAAAGGATTAGGATTTAATCTGTTGTTAGCCTTAAATCAACTCAATATCGGTTTAGCTTTAGAAGCTGGATTGTGTATTAGTCTAATTGCAATTCTTTTAGATAAAATGTCTTTAGCTTGGGCAAACAAACAAACTGACTATTTTGGTAATCTTACTTTCCTTCAAAGAAATAAAAATATTTTATTTTTTGCTTCAACAGTTGTTATAGGAATTATACTTGCATATGTTGGAACTTTTTTGTTCAAAGATACATTTAATTATTTATTTGAAGTCCCACATAACAAAGGATTATCAACAGCAGATTTTTGGAACAAAGGTGTAGATTGGATTTTCGATACTTTTTTTGTTTATATAAAAGCATTTAATACATGGTTAATTCAAGATGTGCTTCAGCCAATGAGAGCCTTGTATTTAAGAATGCCTGCAATAGCTACATTAGTTTTAGTTGTTGGTTCTGGATATTTAATTGGAGGAATTCGTTCAGCTATAGTTGTTTGTGCATTAACATTATTTATAGCATTAAGTCCATGGTGGGATAGAGCATTAGTTACAGCTTATATGGCTACTTTCGGAGTAGTTATATCTTGTATAATTGGATTTACAGTTGGCACTCTATGTTTTCAAAATAAACATTCTACAAGTTTTATGCTAGGAGTTTGTGATATATTTCAAACTTTTCCATCTTTTGTGTATTTAATTCCAGTTATGATGCTATTCGGGATAACAGACACTTCAGTTTTAATTGCTGTTATAGTTTATGCTACTATACCCGCAACAAGGTATACTATTGAAGGTTTAAGAAGTGTTCCAACTGGCTTACATGATGCCGCAACAATGTCAGGAGTAAATAAATTTCAAAGGTTAACAAAAATTGAATTTCCACTAGCTTTTCCACATATGATGCTTGGACTAAATCAAACAATAGTTTTTGCACTATTTATGGTAATAATTGGAGCTTTTATTGGGACGGAAGATCTTGGGCAATATATCTTAAAGGCACTATCTGATAAAAATGGTGCAGGCATTGGATTGACATTAGGGATTTGTGTAGCATTCATCGGCTTAATATTCGACAACTTAATTCGAACTTGGGTAGGTCAAAGAAAAAAACATCTGGGCATAGATTAATATAAATTTAAATGAAAAAAGAAACTATCAATATTATTGGTTGGATTATGTTTATCATTTCTGCAATAGGATTTATTATATCCAGTATTGGAAGTTTTTGGGCAATGTTTGGTAGTATATTTTTTTTTATAGCTTGTTTTGTTTTTTTAATACCTTATTTCATCAAAGATAACTGATTTTTTTTATTCACTTAAAAAAGTTTTTAAAGAATCGTCCATTGCCTCAATCCACTGAGTATGATGTATCGGAGCTTGAGAACCTGTTACCGGAGAAGAAAAAGATTTATTTCTATAAGTAAGAATATCTTCAACCTTATGGTGTTCCCACTCTTTAAAATGCTCTCTTATTAATTCAAAGTCAATTTTTGGGTAATCAGATAAACTATGAAGCTCTTTTGTGTACTCAGTTTGAAAGTCAATCATTTGATCTGGGTTTTCTAATTTTTCTTCCATAGCTATCCATTTGTTTATATCTTTTTCTATCTCTGACTGATTTGGAGTCTTAATTTTTCCCATAATAACATCCCTTGCAAACCATGCCTGACAATCAAACATGTTAAAGGTATGAAATTGATCTTGCATACCTAGGTACATTAATTTGTGATTATTTTCCCAAACTACACCTTTGTACAGCTTAGGTGGATACAGTCTATTTGTTGTTTTTAATTTAAGATCCTCAGACAAAAATGGAAAATGATGAAGATATCCAGAACACAAAATTATCGCATCTGCTTCTTGCTCATAACCATCTTTAAAAATTGCTTTATTACCTTCAAGCCTATCAAGATGAAAAACTTCTTTCATTCCTTTTGGCCATTTGAATCCCATAGGATTATGTCGATACCCAATAGTCACACTTTTAGCTCCGTACTTATGACACTGAAGAGCAACATCTTCTGCTGAGTAACTACTTCCTAAGACAATTACATTTTTTCCTCTAAATTCTTCTGCATCTCTGAAATCATGTGAGTGCATTATTCTTCCTGGGAATGATTTCATACCTGGATATTCTGGTATGAATGGAACTGAGAAATGACCTGTTGATACAACTAGGTAATCAAATATATCGCTAGAAATTATATCATTTTTTTTGTCATAGTAGGTTATTTTGAAACTATTATCATCGAAAGTAACATTGCTGACTGTGGTATTAAATTTTACTTTATTTTTTAAAGAACCTTTTTTAACTCTTCCAAGTATGTAATTAAACAAAACTTCTCTAGGGGGAAATGATGGAATTGGTTTCCCAAAATGTTCATCAAATGAATAATCTGCAAATTCTAAACATTCTTTTGGACCATTTGACCAAAGATATCTGTACATACTATTAGGTACCGGATCTCCATATTGGTCAGAACCCGTTCTCCAACTATAATTCCAAAGCCCACCCCAATCCTCTTGTTTTTCAAAACACACAATTTCAGGGATTTTTTCACCTTTTTTTTCTGCTTGCTCGAACGATCTAAGCATTGATAAACCACAGGGCCCAGCGCCAATTATTGCAACTTTAGACATATAAATGATCTCTAATTTAATAATTTAATTAATATACTTTACTAACAATTTTCAGAAAATTACAATAAAAAAAAACAAACTCAAGTGAGATTTTTTTGAAGAAATTAATATTATCTATTGATCAGGGCACAACTTCATCAAGATCTATTTTATTTGATCTTAGAGGAAAGAAAATTTTTTCATCACAGTATGAATTTAAACAAATATATCCAAATCTAGGCTGGGTTGAACATGATCCAAATGAAATTTGGAGAGTTACTTTAAAAACTATTAAACAGGCAATAAAAAAAAGTAAAAAATTAAAAGCTAAAATAATTTCAATTGGAATAGCAAATCAAAGAGAGACCACTATTCTTTGGGATAAAAATACAGGTAAACCAGTTTACAACGCAATCGTTTGGCAAGATAGAAGGACTCATCAAATTTGTGAAAATTTAAAAAAAAAGAAATTTGAAAATTTATTTAGAAAAAAAACTGGCTTATTAATTGACCCATATTTTTCAGCAACAAAAGTAAAATGGTTATTAAATAACGTCTCAATAACAAAAAAACTTTTAAAAAAAAGCCGTTTAATATTTGGAACAATCGACACTTTTTTAATTTGGAAATTAACAAATAAAAAAAATCATTTTACTGATGCAACTAATGCAAGTAGAACTTTAATGTATAATATAAACTCTAATAAATGGGATGATGAAATATTAAAAAAATTAAATATTCCAAAATCTATTTTACCAAAAGTAAAAAATTCTTCTGATAATTTTGGTTTAACATCAAAAAAAATTATAGGTTTAGAAATACCAATTAATGTTGTATTAGGTGATCAACAAGCTGCAGCTGTAGGTCAAGCATGTTTTGAAAAAGGGTCAGTTAAATGCACTTATGGCACAGGAGCGTTTGCAATAATTAATACTGGTAATAAAAAAATTATATCAAAAAATAAACTGTTAACTACAATCTGTTATAGATTAAAAAATAAAAATATATATGCATTAGAGGGCTCTATTTTTATTGCTGGAGCAGGTATACAGTGGTTAAGGGATAAAATTAAATTAATTAATAATGCATATGAAACAGAAAATATTGCTAAATCAAAAACTGATAATGATGGAGTTTATATTGTACCAGCATTTACTGGACTAGGTGCTCCCTATTGGAAGTCAGAAGCCACAGGTGTTATAACTGGACTAAGAAGAAATACTGATTGGAAGAATTTAGTTAGAGCAGTGATAGAGTCTGTTGCTTATCAAAGTTATGACTTATTTAAAGCAATGAGAAAAGATGGCTCTATACCAAAAATAATTAAAATTGATGGAGGTATGGTAACTAATGATTGGTTTGCACAATTTTTAGCTGACATATTAAACACCAAAGTATTTAGGCCTGTTATTCAAGAAACCACAGCATTAGGAGTTGCTTTTTTTGCAGGTCTTCAGGTAGGTGAATTTAAATCACTTAATGAAATAAAATATAAATGGAAAAAAGATGCAATATTTTCGCCTAAAATTAGCAAAAAATTGAGAAATAACTTATTGCAAGGGTGGCAACAAGCAATTAGAAAAACTTTAGCTTAATTATAGGTTATGAAAAAAATAGTTATCATAGGTGCAGGCTCAATGGGATCAGCATTCGCTGTTCCATGCATTGAGAATAAAAATGATGTGACTGTAGTGGGGACACATCTAGAAGATGATCTTATTAAAAATATAAAATTAAATAATCAGACTCATCCAGCATTAAATACCCAATTATCAAAAGAAATTAAATTTGAAAAATACGAAAACTTACAGACTATTTTAGAAAAAAATCCAGATATTATTGTTTGTGGAGTAAGTTCAGTTGGAATTGAATGGTTTGTTAAGCAAATATCTAAAAACTATAAAAAAAAATTACCAATAGTCTTATTAACAAAGGGTTTATCCATATTTGATAATGAGCTTACAACTCTTTCAGACAAAATTAGAAATTTATTAAAAAAAGATGGACATTTAGAGATTAATATTTCTGCTATAAAGGGACCTTGTTTGGCTGCAGGTTTAGCAAATAAAATGAGAACAGGCACAGTTATTGCTAATTTGGATATTAAAGAGTCGCAATTGCTAAAAGAAATTATTTCTACGAATTATTATTCGACTGAAATATCTGAAGATATTACTGGCGTTGAGATTTCTGGTGCAATTAAAAATATTTATTCAATGTTAATTGGAGCTTCAGAAGGATTAAGTAATTCTAAAGTATCAAAAGATATTCAATCTAAATATTATTTAAATACAGCTGCTTCTCTAATACACAGATCAATTTCAGAAATGGTTGAATTTGTTAAACACTATGGTGGAGAGACGGAAACAGTTTATGGTTTAGCAGGTCTTGGAGATTTATATGTTAGTGCGATTGGTGGAAGAAATAGTTTGATGGGAAAGTATTTAGGAGAAGGGTATTTATATAATGAGGCTAAAGAAAAGTTTATGAAACATACAACTGTGGAAGGTGCGCAATTAGCATTAGAAATAGGACCAAAAATTTTACAAGATTTAAATCTTACAAATTTCCCTTTAATGTTTAGTATGCTTAAAACTATATGTGAAAATAAAAAATTAGAAATTAATTGGTAAATGAATATTAATTGGAATTATCCAACAACTGTTTGGGTTGGAGAAGATAGATCAACTGAAATTGGAGAAGCTTGCAAGTTATCAAAAATTAAAAATCCATTATTTGTTACTGATAAAGATTTAGTATCTTTGCCTATGACAATTAATATTATAAATAAACTTAAAGAATTATTTAATGAGTTAAAAATTTTTTATAATTTTTCAGGAAATCCAATTGGAAAAAATATAAATGAAGGTGTTGAAGTTTATAATATTAACCAATGCGATGGTGTTATAGCATTTGGTGGAGGCAGTGCTTTAGATGTTGGAAAGGCAATTGCTTTCATGTGTGGCCAAACTAGACCCTTGTGGGATTTTGAAGATATTGGAGATTATTGGAAAAGAGCTGACGAAACTAAGATTTCTCCAATTATTGCTATTCCAACTACTGCAGGAACTGGTTCAGAAACAGGAAGAGCTTCAGCAATTATAAATGAAGAGACAGGTATAAAAAAAATAATTTTTCATCCAAAATTTATGCCAACAATTGTAATTCTTGATCCTAAGTTAACTATTGATTTGCCTCCAAGAATTACATCTGCAACTGGAATGGATGCATTAGCACATAATTTAGAGGCTTTCTGTGCCCCTGGTTTTCATCCTATGGCAGACGGTATTGCTTTAGAGGGCATGAGATTAATAAAAAAATCTTTATCTGAAGCAGTAAAAAATGGAAAAAACTTAGAAGCGAGATCTGATATGTTGGCTGCAGCAAGCATGGGATCAACTGCTTTTCAAAAAGGGTTAGGCGCAATACATTCATTAAGCCATCCAGTAAATTCTCAATTTAATGTACATCATGGTTTATCTAATGCTATTTTTATGCCTTATGTTTTAACTTTTAATAAAAAAGAAATATCATCTAAAATAATTTCTATCTGTGACTATCTTGATATAGAAAAATCATTTGAAAAATTTTTAAAATGGATAATGGATTTAAGAGAAGAATTTCAAATTCCACATAAACTTTCAGAAATAATTGATAAAGAAAAAATGGATTTAGAAAAATTATCACAAATGGCTTTTGAAGATCCTTCAACAAGTGGAAATCCAAAAAAACTAACAAAAGAAGACATGGAAGTAATGTACAAGCACAGTATTTCAGGAGAATTATTTTAATGAAAAAAATTTTACTTGTAGAAGGAAATTTAAGAGAAGCAAATCAAGAATTTAGAGATAATGGAATTAAGACTCACACAGAGAGTCTTAAAGAAAGTATTGATTATTATACAAATAATTTGGCGATTGACTCAGTTAATCCATCATCCGATAAAAATATCTTTGAAAAAGTAAAAGACTTAAATAAGTACGACGGTCTTATCTGGGGCGGTAGTAGCTTAAATATTTACAGTGACACTCCAGAGATAAGAAGACAAATTGAGTTTATGAAGGAGTGCCAAAAACAAGTAAAAAATATATTAGCAATATGTTGGGGCATGCAAGTTGCTGTAACAGCAGCAGGAGGCAAAGTCAAAAAAGGAGAAAACGGAGCTCATAGAGGAATTGCTCATGATATAATTATTAATAAAGATGGATTAAGCCATCCAATTTATAAGGGTAAAAAAGAAATTTTTAATACACCTGCTTTTAATTATGATGAAGTGGTCACTTTACCTGAAAAGTCAGTTTTATTGTCGTCAAATAAAGTTAATAGAGTTATGGGATTAAATTTTAAAACAGAAAAAAGTAATATATGGGGCATTCAGTATCACCCAGAAATTACCTATGATAAAATGATTACGCTCATAAATTTTAGAAAAGAAAAACTTATAAATAATAAATCTTTTAATGATGAAGCTGACTTAATTTCTCATGTTCAAATGATAGAAAAAGAAAATAAGATAACTAATAAAGAGTCTAGGATGAGAGAGTTAAAAAATTGGTTAGATTTAATTGGTTAAATTTTTAAAATAAACCCTCTATTTCTCCGTCTTTATTTAATTTAATAGAGTCAGCAGCAGGAACTCTTGGTAGGCCAGGCATAGTCATAATAGCTCCACACACTACAACTATAAATTCTGCTCCAGAAGAAAGCCTAATTTCTCTAATTGGCAGCGAATGTTTGGTTGGGGCCCCTTTAAGATTAGGATCTGTTGAAAAACTATATTGAGTTTTTGCAACACAAATTGGCAAGTCTCCATAACCAGCTGCTTCAAAACTTTTCAATTGGTCTCTGATTTTTGTATCAGCAATAACATCATCTGCTCTGTAAATTTCTTTAGCAATAGTCTCTATCTTTTCAAATAAAGGTATTTTACTTTCATATAAAAATTTAAATTTAGCTTCATTTTTTTCACATAAATCAATTACATGATTAGCAAGTTCTTTAGTTCCTTCCCCACCATTTGACCAGTGAGTACAAAGGCTTGCTTTAACACCTAGTCCATCACAAAATTTAATTAATGCTTTGACCTCATTATCAGTATCCTTAATAAAATGATTAACAGCTACAGCAACTGGAAGACCAAATTTTTTTACATTTTCAATATGTCGCTCAAGATTTACCAAGCCTTTTTTTAATGCATCAACATTTTCATTTTTTAAATCATCTTTAGAAACACCACCATGCATTTTTAAAGCTCTAATTGTTGCAACAATAACCACACAACTTGGTTTTAAATTTGATTTTCTACATTTAATATCTAAAAATTTTTCAGCTCCAAGATCTGCGCCAAAACCTGCTTCAGTTACAACATAGTCTGCAAGCTTTAATCCAGTTTTAGTAGCAATTACAGAGTTGCATCCATGAGCAATATTTGCAAAAGGACCTCCATGAATAATAGCAGGATTGTTTTCTAACGTTTGAGTTACATTTGGTCTTATAGCATCTTTTAATAATACTGTCATTGGACCTTGAGCTTTCAAATCTTTTGCGTAAACAGGTTTTCTATCTCTGGTATAAGCTATTGTAATGTTACCAATTCTTTTTTCTAAATCTTCCAAATCATTTGATAAGCAAAAGATTGCCATGATTTCTGAAGCAACTGTAATATCAAATCCATCTTCTCTTGGAAAACCATTTGCAATACCGCCTAAATTAATATTTATAGATCTTAATGAGCGATCATTCATATCCATTACTCTCTTCCAAACAACTCGTCTAACATCAATATCTAATTTATTACCCCAATAAATATGATTATCAATTAATGCAGATAATAAATTGTGTGCTGAAGTTATTGCATGAAAGTCTCCAGTAAAATGTAAATTAATTTGTTCCATAGGAACTACTTGAGCATACCCACCTCCAGCTGCACCTCCCTTCATTCCAAATGAAGGACCAAGGCTTGGTTCTCTTAGACAGACAATAGATTTTTTTCCAACTTTATTTAAACCATCGTTAAGTCCAACTGAAGTAGTTGTTTTACCTTCACCTGCAGGAGTAGGAGTTATTGCCGTAACAAGAATAAGTTTTCCTTCAGGTTTATCTTTTAAAGAGTCTAAATATTCTAAATTAATTTTTGCAATATGACGACCCATTGGACTAAAAGCTGAACTTTCATCCGGGACGTTAATTTTTGCTAAAATATCGTTTATAGGCTGCATTTTAGCTTCTCTAGCTATTTGGATGTCTGACTTTACTTCTTTCATTTAAAACTCCTATAAATTTAATTTTTTTAATCAACAATAGATATCTTATTTAAAATTTTTGGAAACTTCTAAAAAATATATATAAAAAAAATAATAACTATTTATATTCATATATATAAAATAACCTCATGCAAAAATATTCTATATTTAACTTGGTAAAAAATGCTTTTTCAGGTCATCAAAACTGGGATTTAGCATGGAAAGACCCAACACCCAAAAAAGAATATGACGTAGTAATAATTGGAGGTGGAGGCCACGGTTTAGCAACTGCATATTATTTAGCAAAAGAACATAATATTACAAATGTTGCCATAATTGAAAAAGGTTGGATTGGAGGTGGAAACGTTGGACGTAATACCACCATTATAAGATCAAATTATATGCATGATGACAATGGATTGTTCAGTGAATTTGGGATGGATCTATGGAGAAAGATGAGCCAAGATTTAAATTATAACGTAATGTTTTCTCCAAGAGGAATTATAAATCTTGCACACTCAGATGCGCAGATGAATGTTTATGCAAGAAGAGGAAATTCTATGCGATTGAATGGTATAGATGCTGAGCTCTTAAACAGAGAACAAGTCAAAGAAATTATACCAATGGCAGATTTTTCTGACAATGTTAGATTTCCAATTTTTGGAGGTTTAATGCAGCCAAGTGCTGGAACAGCTAGACATGATGCTGTTGCTTGGGGTTATGCAAGACAAGCAGACTCGATGGGTGTTGATATAATTCAAAATTGTGAAGTTACTGGATTTGATATTAATAATGGAAAAATTAATGGAGTTAGAACTTCAAGAGGAGATATTAAAGTAAAAAAAATTGGTTTATGTGTTGCAGGAAGCACAAATATTTTAGCTGAAAAATTAAATATGACATTGCCAATAGAAACTCATTTACTTCAAGCATGTGTTTCTGAACCTGTAAAACCAGTTTTAGACAGAGTTGTAACTTTTGGAGCTGGCCATTTTTATATTAGTCAATCTGATAAAGGAGAAATGGTGATGGGTGGAGACTTAGATGGATATAACAGTTATGCTCAAAGGGGAAACTTACCAACTTTACAGCACGTATTAACAGAGGGAATTGCGATGATGCCTTTCCTAAGTAAATTAAAAATGCTTAGAACCTGGGGTGGAATTATGGATATGTCTATGGATGGATCACCAATAATTGATAAAACACATATTGACGGTTTGTATTTAAATTGCGGTTGGTGTTACGGTGGTTTCAAAGCAACCCCAGCGTCTGGTTGGACATTTGCTCATACTATAGCTCAAGATAGAGTTCATAAATTAAATGCTGGTTATAGTTTAAATAGATTTAATACAGGTCATTTGCTTGATGAAAAAGGACTTGGAACAAAAACCTGGATTTCATAAATGCTTTATATTAAATGCCCACATTGTGGAATGAGACCACAAACTGAATTTTCTTATGGTGGAGATGCAACTGTTAAAAGGCCAGAACTAAATAAAGAAATTTCTGATCATGAATGGGATGATTTTGTTTACAATAGAAAGAGTTTAAGAGGAAAGCATTTAGAGCTCTGGCAACATATATCTGGATGTAGACAGTGGATAAAAGTTGAAAGGGATACAGCAACTCATGAAATTTTTAAAACTTTTAAAGCTGACGAGGAAGTTGCTTAATGTCACAAAAGTTTAGAATAGAAAATGTTGGATTAATAAATAGAGATAAAAAACTATCATTTAAATTTAATGGTAAAACTTATTATGGTTATGAAGGTGATACGTTAGCTTCAGCTTTAATTGCTAATGGAGTTCATTTAGTTGGTAGAAGCTTTAAATATCACAGACCAAGGGGTTTTTTTGGTGCTGGAGTTGATGAACCTTATGCAATTGTTCAATTATATAGAAACGGTGAAACTGAACCTAATATAAAAGCAACAGAACAAGAGTTATTTGAAGGTTTAGAAGCTAAAAGTGTTAATTGCTGGCCAAGTGTTAATTTTGATATTGGGGCAATAAATAACTTTTTAAAAATATTTCTTCCAGCTGGTTTTTATTACAAAACATTTATGTGGCCAAAAAGTTTTTGGTATTGGATTTATGAACCTTTTATTAGAAAAGCTGCTGGTCTAGGTGTAGCATCAATAAAACATGATAAAGAGCGTTACGAACATAAATATGAATATTGTGACTTATTAATAGCTGGTTCAGGACCATCTGGATTAGCAAGTGCATATGCTGCAGCAAACAATGGAGCAAAAATAATACTAGCAGAAGACAAACCTAGATTTGGCGGATCTTTGTTAACAAGTGATGTGAATATTGGAAATCAATCGGGAAAAGATTGGGCAGACGGAATAATTGCAGAACTTAAAACAATGCCGAATGTTGTTGTAAAAAATAGATCTCAAATTTTTGGATATTATGATCATAACATGCTTGTTATGTCAGAAAATGTCAGTGATCATTTACCAAAAACTAAAAAATATCATCCAAATAAAAGATTATGGTATATTAGAGCAAAGCAAGTTTTAATTTCTTCTGGATCAATTGAAAGGCCAATAGTTTTTGGAAACAATGATACCCCGGGTGTCATGCTATCTTCTGCGGCTAAAGAATATTTAAAAGTTTACGGTGTTTTGGTTGGTAGAAATCCATTGGTATTTACAAATAATGATAGCGGATATGAAACTGCTATTGAATTTAAAAAACATGGGGTAGATCCAATTGTTTTAGACTCAAGAAAAAATCCTGAATCTGAAATAATTAGTGAAGCAAAAAACTTAGGAATAAGTATAAAAAATTCTTATGTGGTCGTAGCAGCGCAGGGATATAAAAAAGTAAAATCGGCAGATATTGCAAGTATTTCTGATGACAAAAAACAATTGGGTAAAATGGAAAACGTAAAATGTGACTGTATATGTGTTTCAGGTTTTTGGACACCAACAATTCATTTAGCATCCCAATCAGGAAACAAAACTAAGTTTAAAGAAGAAATTGATGCTTTTGTTCCAGGACAATCAAAACAAAGCGAAATTACTTTAGGAGCTGCTAATGGAGTGTTTTCACTTGAGGAAACCTTAAAAACATCATTTGCAGCAGGAAGTGAGTTGTCAAAAAAAAATAACTAAAAATGATAATGAGGTAACAATTCCAAATGTTCTTGAAAAAAAATCTTCTCAACATGATAAGTTTTGGTGCGTTCCATTACCAAAAGGTAAAAATTACAAAAGATTTTTAGATTTTCAAAACGATGTTTCCGTATCAGATGTAGAAATAGCTTTAAAAGAAGGTTATCGATCAATTGAACATGTTAAAAGATATACCACACTTGGAATGGCAACAGACCAAGGCAAAACAAGTAATTTAAATGGATTACAATTAGTATCAGATATTGAAAATAAAGTAGTACCAAATGTTGGGCACACAACTTTTAGACCTCCATATACACCAGTTTCTATAGGCGCAATTGTTGGAAGAGAAATTGGTAAACACTCAAAACCAACAAGGAAATCTCCAATGCACGCCTGGCATGAAAAAAATAATGCAGTTTTCGTTGATGCAGGTGTTTGGTTGAGACCAAGATATTATAAACAAGGAAATGAAAATTTATTTGAAGGATCAAAAAGAGAAGCAAAAAATGTAAGATCAAATGTAGGTGTTTGTGATGTAACTACATTAGGTAAAATAGATATCAAGGGACCAGATGCAGCAGAACTACTTAATAGAGTTTACACCAATGCATGGTTGAAGTTACCAGTTGGTAAGGCAAGATATGGTGTAATGTTGAGAGAAGATGGAATAGTTATGGATGATGGAACGACCACAAGAATTTCAGAAAATCATTATCATATGACAACAACCACTGCTCAAGCCGCAAATGTTCTTTCACATTTAGAATATTATTTACAGTTAGTTTGGCCAGAATTAAATGTAAATGTAGTTTCAACCACAGAACAATGGGCAGGCGCTGCAATTGCTGGACCTAAGTCTAGAGATTTATTACAAAAATTATTTCCAAATTCTGATGTGTCTAATGAAGGTTTGCCTTTTATGGGCTATATGGAAGGAGATTTATTTGGAGTTAAAGCTAGAATTTTTAGGATTTCATTTTCAGGAGAGCTTGCATATGAAGTCAACGTGGAGTCTGATAATGGGATTTTTATGTGGGAAAAAATTATGGAAATTGGTGAAGAGTTAAAAATTCAACCATACGGCACAGAAGCATTATCAACTCTAAGGATTGAAATGGGACATGTTGCTGGCTCAGAACTTGATGGCAGAACAATTCCATATGATAATGCTTTAGAAGGTCTTGCTAGTAAAAAGAAAGATTTTATTGGAAAAAGGTCACTACAGAGAGCTGCATTTATAGCTGAGGATAGACACAGACTAGTAGGGGTAGTTCCTTTAGATAAAAAAACAAGTATTCCAGAAGGCTCTCATTTAGTTAAAGATGATAAAGCAGCATTACCAAATCCAAAATTAGGTCATATCTCTGCATCATGTTGGAGTGTTGAATATGATAATCCTTTTTCTTTGGCAATTCTGAAAGATGGAAAAAATATGATTGGTCAAAAGCTTTTTGCAATGTCGCCACTTAAAAATAAAGTAATACCAGTTGAGATAGTTTCATCACACTATGTAGACCCAAAGGGTGAAAGAGTTAGATCATGACATTAATTTCAGCTTTATCAAATGTTCATGCGAAAGGTCAATTCGGAGATTATGAAGGTAAAAATGAAAATGATATACTTAAAATATCAGAAATTAAAAATTTACTAATTGTTCAAATAGTTCAGTACAAAAATTCTTCAGTTTCATTTGAGGATATTGATATTGATAGTTTAAAATTAAAAAATGAGCCTTTAACTGTAATATTTAATGACACTACAAGGATTATGTGGAATGGACCAAAAAACTGGCTTTTAGTTTCTACAAAAAAAGATTTAATAAAAAATATACTAGATAAATTTAAAGATTCAGATTTTGCTGTGACAGATTTATCTCATTCAAGGGCTATTATTGAAATTGAAGGAGATGACACGATAGAAGTTTTGAAAAAAGGATGTCCTTTTAATTTTAATACATTAGATGAAGATAATTCAATTAACTCAACTTATAATGGAATAGCTTTCACTGTAGATAGGTTGGGTGAAAATCCAAATAAAGTAAGGTTATTTGCTCTAAGAAGTTTTGGAGAATCTTTATATCATTCTATTACCGATGCATCTCTAGAGTTTGGCTTTAAATCTTTATAAACTTAAATTTTCAATCTCTTGTTGCAATATAAACACCTATAGAAGTAATTAGAAATCCAATTAGATCTAATCTAGTTAAACTTTCATTTAAGAAAAGCCATGCCATAAAAGCAGATGTTGCTGGAATTAAAAAAAATATAGAAACAGTTTTACTTGCTGAGTTATGTTTGATTAAAAACATTAATATTGTAAATGCACCAAATGACACCAAAAATATTTGATGGCTCATTGCAATAATAAAAGTTTGTGAGAAATCAATATATGGATCAACAAATAAAATTATTATTAATAAATGAAACAAACACCCACCAAGAGCTTGATTCATATTACTTACAGACAATGGTAAGTTGTTACTTAATTTTTTTTGCCATAAAGTTGAAAATGTAATTGCTAATAAAGCTATTATTGTTGCGATCAATCCTGCTGCTGGTATTTTTGAACCAACATCAAAACCTAATACAAGTCCTGCGCCAGCAAATCCTAACAAAACACCTATCCATTGTTTTACAGATACTTTCTCATTCAAAATTGGACCGCTTAATGCATTTGTGAGAATTGGTTGAAGGGTTACAATTAACGCCGCTATTGCTGTAGGCATGCCTATTGAAATTGAGTAAAAGACACCACCTAGATAAAAACCATGAAATAAAACACCACTAAAAAAAGATTCAAAAAAGTTTCTTTTGCTTACTAGAAGTTTTTGTTTTGAATAAATAGAAAATAAAAAAAACCCTAAAGCAACTATAGCAAATCTAAAAGCTAGAGCAGCAAATGGATCACTATTGTCTATGATAGGTTTGGTTGTTATGAAAGCTGAAGACCACAGAAGTATAAATATGAAAGGGAATATTTTAATCATCATGTTTAATAAACAAATAAATTAAATAAAATCAAACAAATCAGTACCTATAATGAACAAATTAGATGTAGAAACGAAATACCAAATCACTTAATGTTGAATTATGAAGTTTAGATTATTTAGAATTTTAACAATTATACTGTCTTTTTTCTTTTTGACGGGTTTTGTGCCCATTTTTTCATTTGTTGGTCCAGGTTTAACGGTTCTTACTTCAGGTAATATCTATAAAGCTAGTGCACAATTCATTGTTAATCAACGCATAGAAAAAGAAACTGGGAAAAATTCTTTAACTTTAATTAAAGAAACGTTAATCGAAGAAACAGATAAAAAAGCTTACAAAAATTCGATTGATGAAGACTTAAGACAATTAGTTGAAACTAGAATTAAAATGACTAGACAAAAACTAGATAATCAAAATTTAAATAAATTGCTTAAAAAACGAATTGAGGTTACTAGATCAATACTTGATTTAAATAAGACTACTCAATAATATTTAGAAATATCAAATCTTCTTGATTAGTTTCTTTGCACCACATTTCGTAGCTTTCACAAACTCTCCACAAATGATCAAAAGCACGCTGCGAAATTTCTAATGGAAAATGGCTTTTAGCATAATAAAGCTTAGGTATTTTCATTAAAAATTTAACCATCGAATCTTTTTGAAGCTCTAAAAGTCTTAAAGTTTCTTCATTAATTTTTTTTTTGGTAGTGGAATCAATAAATTTATTATTTTTAAGTTCTAAAAACCATTTATCATGAAATTCACCAGAACTTAAAATATCATATTCTTTAGTAGTCATAAAAATTTCGATTGCCTGTATATTATTGATTTCACTGTTTTGTTTTTTAATCTCTATTATATTTGAATAAACAAATTCAGCAGCTCTTAACATATAAGGTTTTTCAGTCTTATTAGACATAGGCTAATTTTTATGCCTAGCCATAGTTGAATGGGCCAAAATTAAGTTAGGGTCTAAAAATATTTTTGAGGATTTTACATTTTTAAATGATTTAAATGCAAAAATCGCAATAGGAAGCTCTGTACAACCTAAAATAATTTTTTTACACTTCATTTTAATTAAGGAATCAATTGCAGGTTTAATTACTTTTGCTGCTGTTTTTACATTACCCATTTTAACTAATTTAATAGCTTTATTTACTGACAAATTTTGTATTTTTTGAGATGGCTCTATCAATTGATAATCTTTTTCAAAAAATTTTTTATAAATTCCAGTTTTAAGAGTTCCCTCAGTTGCTAAGAGACCAATTTTTGAATTTTTCTTGCATTTTTTTTTTGTAAATTTAAAAACTTCTTTTGGCATATTTATTATTGGAATATTGATTTTATTTTGTAAATCATCGAACCAATAATGAGCTGTATTACAAGGTATAACTATAAATTTACATTTATTCTTTTCAAGAAGCTTACAACCTTTCAGCAAACTCTTTAAAACTTTTTTATATTTTTCTCTACTTGTTTTATTTGTAGATTTGTTTGAAAGGTTTTTAGTTTGAGAGCCTATAGACTCAGGTCTTCCAGGAATATTAGATTTGTTATAAAGTATAAATAATGGATACTCTTGATCAATTTTTCCTCTATTTAAAACTGCAAGCTTGTTACAAAAATCAAGACCAGCTTGAGTTCCCATTCCACCTAAAATTCCAATCATATTTTTGATTAATTTATTAATTTTTTAAGTTAATGCTATAATTAATAATTGTGTTTAAAGGTTGTTATTAAATAAGGTATTGGCTGAATATTAAATTTATTATTCTAAATTAAATTTTTCAGCCAATAGGAAGTGTGAAATTATGCAGTTTTTAAGTTAACTGCTGAAGGACCTTTAGGACCATCTTCAACATCGAAAGTCAAAGCTTGACCCTCATCTAAACCGTTCATACCAGCATCTCTTACAGCTGAAACATGTACAAACACATCTTTTTCTTTATCTTCTCTTTCAATAAAACCAAATCCTTTGGTTGGATTGAACCATTTTACTTTTCCTTGTAGACTCATATTTATCTTCTTACTTTTCGTTGTATTAATTTATTACTTATAATTAAGTAATATTGGCTTTGTTTAGATTTTAAAGGGTTTTGTCAACAAAATAGATTAAAAAATATTAATTTTTTTATTATCAGTTGCCAATTATCTTAGTAAAGTAAACAGAATTTATATCTTCTTTATAGTGCGCAAAAGGCTCACATGTTTTAAAACCAGATCGTATAAATAGTTTTCTAGCAGGTTTAAAGAATTCACCAGCACCAGTTTCTATACTCAATTTTTTTATGTTAAGTTTTTTTGCTTCATTAATTAAATGGTTAATAACACTTATTCCATTACCTTGATTTCTAAAATTATCATGAATTCTTATAGATTTAAACTCTCCATGATCATTATTTAGAAATTTTAATGCTCCACAACCCATCAATTTATTATTTTCCCATAGACTCCAAAATTTAATTGATGGAACTTTAAGTCCAGGAATATCTAATACGTGGGCACTCCCCTCAGGTGAAGCTGCTCTCAATTCAATAAAATGTTTAATTAAAAGTTCATTAAC
>CACEKT010000016.1 GCA_902560225.1 uncultured Pelagibacteraceae bacterium | reverse complement strand
TTTAAGAAATGCTGATGAATTATCATTCGCAGATATTGAAAAAAATATTAAAGAAATTTCTGAAAAAGCAAGAGACGGAAAATTAACGATAGAGGATCTTCAAGGTGGAACGTTTACAATTAGCAATGGAGGGGTTTATGGGTCGATGCTTTCAACACCAATATTAAACCTTCCTCAATCGGGGGTTTTAGGAATGCATAACATTATTGAAAGACCAATGGCAGTTGATGGAGAGATTAAAATAAGACCAATGATGTATTTGGCACTATCATATGATCATAGAATAATTGATGGTAAAGAGTCTGTTTCATTTTTAAAAATGGTTAAGGAAAATTTAGAAGACCCAAGAAGATTATTTTTGGATATTTAAATGTCAGAAAAATTTCAAGCAGTAGTAATTGGTGGAGGACCTGGTGGCTATGTTTGTGCAATTAGACTTGCTCAACTTGGTTTAAAAACTGCATGCATAGAGTCTAGAGGATCACTAGGAGGCACATGTTTAAATGTTGGCTGTATACCTTCTAAGAGTTTACTTAATTTATCTGAGGAATTTCACAAAGTAAAAGCTTTGGCAAGCAAAGGTATAGAGATTGGAGAAGTAAAATTAAATCTTGATAAGATGATGAAGAGTAAGGACAAAGCAGTAACTACTCTTACAAAAGGTGTTGAATTTCTTTTAAAAAAAAACAAAGTTAGATATTTTAAGGGCCATGGGAGTTTTAAATCTCAAAATGCAATTATAATTAAAGACGATCAAAATAAAGAGACCATTATTGAAGCTGAAAAAACAGTGATAGCAACTGGTTCTGTACCTGTGTCACTGCCTGGAATAGAAATTGATGAGAGAGTTATTGTATCTTCAACAGGTGCACTAAAATTAGATAAAGTTCCAAAAAAAATGATTGTTGTTGGTGGAGGTTATATTGGATTAGAAATGGGTTCTGTTTGGTCAAGATTGGGTTCAGAAGTGCAAGTAGTAGAATTTTTAGATCATATTACTCCTGGCATGGATAAAGAAATTTCTTCAGAATTTATGAAAATTTTAACAAAACAAGGAATAAAATTTAATATGCAAAATAAGGTTGAAGCTATCCAAAATAATAAAACAGGAGCAGTTGTTTCAACAATTGATAAAGACGGAAATAAAAATAATTTAGAATGTGATATTGTGCTTATTTCTGTTGGACGAAAAGCAAATACAAATGGTTTAAATTTAGAGTCTGTTGGAATTGAATTAGATGAAAGAAAAAGAGTTAAAACAAATAATATGTTTAAAACTAATATTAATAACATTTATGCGATAGGTGACGTTATAAGTGGGCCAATGCTTGCTCATAAAGCGGAGGATGAAGGAATTGCAGTTGCTGAAAATATTGTAGGTCAATCAGGTCATGTTAATTACGATACAATTCCTGGAGTTATTTATACAACGCCTGAAGTTGCTACGATTGGTAAGACAGAAGAACAATTAAAAGAATTAAATACTAAATATAAAGTTGGTAAGTTTTCGTTCATGGCAAACTCAAGAGCAAAAGCAATTGATGATGCAGAGGGATTTGTAAAAATTTTAGCAGACGAAACTACAGACAAAGTATTAGGGGCACACATTATTGGCCCTCATGCAGGAGAACTTATTGCAGAGATTGGTATTGCAATGGAATTTGGTGCAAGCTCAGAAGATATTGCAAGAACTTGCCACGCTCATCCAACATTTTCAGAAGCTGTTAAAGAAGCAGCATTATCAGTAGATAAAAGAGCAATACACTCTTAATAAATTTTCATATTATTAGGACATGAAAGTACCGATTCTTTTACCAAATATATTTAATCATCCATTTACTTATGAGAGTAATATTAATTTAAAAGTAGGTGACTATGTTGTTGTACCTTTTGGTAAATCTAAAATTACAGGAGTAGTTTGGGATGAATTTGAAAAAAAGAATAGTCGAAATTTTAAGATAAAAAATGTTTTAAAAAAATTAGACGTTATACCATTAAAAAAAACAACTATTAAATTTCTTAACTGGTTTTCTGAATACAATATAATTCCAAAAGGAATGGCTTTAAAATTAGTTTTGTTAAGCAGTAATGCTGTAGAAAAAATTCAAAAAGATACTTACAAAATTTTTGACACAAATATAAAAAAAAATTTAATAAAGCTTTCTGAGGAACAAAAAAAATCTCTTAAAAAAATGAATGTTTTTAATCAAAAATTTAGAGTTCATGTTCTTCAAGGAACTACAGGCTCAGGGAAAACTATAGTGTATTTTGAAGCTCTTAAAATTATTATAAATAAAGGTTTTCAGGGCTTAATTTTATTACCTGAGATCGGCTTAACTGGCGAGTTTGAAAAAAAATTTATAGAATTTTTTGGTTTTACACCAGCTGTTTGGCACTCTGGTATTACAAAAAAAAAGAAAGAAATTATATGGAATGGTATTGCAAATGGAGAAATTAAAGTTGTTATTGGTGCTAGATCATCATTGTTTTTACCATTTAAAAAACTAGGCTTAATTATTGTTGATGAAGAACATGATCAATCTTATAAACAAGATGAAGGTGTCACCTATAATGCAAGAGACATGGCTATTTCAAGAGCATCATTTGAAAATATCCCTATCAACTTAATAACAGCCGTTCCATCAATTGAAACTTATGAAAATATCAAAAAAGGTAAATATAGTGTTTCAAAATTAGAAAAACGTTACCAAAACGCATCATTGCCAAATTATGAAATAATTAATCTTAATGAAACAAAACTAGAAAAACAATCCTGGTTGTCAAAAAAAATAATAGAAAAAGTAAAATTTCATCTGGATAAAAATGATCAAGTATTATTTTTTTTAAATAGACGGGGGTTTTCTCCACATGCACTTTGCAACAAATGCTTTAATAGTTACTCATGTCCTAATTGTTCAATTAATTTAGTTTATCATAAAAATAAAAAAAATTTATTATGCCATTATTGTGGTTTTAAATCTTCTTTGAAAAGAACTTGCGTAAAAGATGGAAACTGTGAGTTTATTTTTAGTGGTCCTGGAGTTGAAAGAATATCTGAAGAGGTTGAAAAAAACTTTCCTTCAAAAAAAATAGAAATCTTTTCTAGTGATACTATGAACAAAAAAGATTCTCGTGATAAATTAGAAAAAATAATTAATAATGAAGTTCAAATTTTAGTTGGAACACAATTAATCTCTAAAGGTTTTCATTTTCCAAGCCTTAATTGTATTGTGGTAGTTGATATTGATCTTTCTTCACAAGGACATGATTTAAGAGCAGCTGAAAAAAATTTACAGCTATACCACCAACTTTCTGGACGTGCAGGAAGAGCTGGGAAACCTGCTACTGTATATTTTCAAACCTATAATACTAATACTAAAATGATTTCTGATTTAACAAATAGAAATCCAGACATTTTTCTAGATAGAGAATTAGATATTAGAAGACAAAATAAGCTGCCTCCATTTCAAAGATTTATTGCACTGATCTTAACAGGAGATAATGAAGCTGAACTAGAAAAAGAAGCTTTTCATTTTAAAAATTTTATTGAAAAAAAAATTAGTGGAAGAGTTTTAGGGCCTGTTAGTGCACCAATTTTTAGATTAAAAAGTAAATTTAGAATAAGAATGTTAATTCGGGGCTCAAAATCTCTTAAATTACAGAATTCAATCGCTGAAATTATCTCAAATTACAAATTTTCATCAGGAATAAAACTTTCAGTTGATGTTGATCCAATAAACTTCAATTAACCTTTAAAAAAAGGACTTTTAAACGAATGTGCTACTTGAAGACGTTATAGTCATATGTTAATTAAAGCGTGATTTAAAATAATCTTCAATATAACAGAGGTATTAAGTTGAGTAAAAATAAGGCATTTTCAATAACTTCAGCTCAAAGATATTCTTTAGCTTTATATGAGCTTGCAAGTGAAAACAATGTTCTTTCTCAAGTGGAAGATCAATCCTTATCTATATTAAATTTAATTTCTTCTAGTAAAGATTTTTCAAATTTAATTAAGGATCCTACAAATAACCAAGATGATCTTTTAAAAGTTATTGGTGATATTTCTGACAATAATAAATTTGAAAGCTTATTAAAAAATTTTTTAAGTTTTTTAATAAATAAAAGACGTTTTTTCTACGTAGAACAAATTTTAAATAGTTTTATTGAAACTTGTTCAAAAAAAAGAGGAGAGTTAAAAGCAGAGTTAAAATCTGCTAAAGAGTTATCGAGTGATGAAATTTCTAAAATTACAGATGAGCTTACTAAAAATTTTAGCTCTAAAATAAAATTAAACTATAAACATGACGAAAGTTTAATAGGAGGGTTAGTGGTCCAAGTCGGAAGCACTATGGTGGATACCTCAATTAAAAATAAATTACAACAAATCGAAACTAGAATGATAGAGGCATAAATGGAAATAAATCCTTCAGAAGTAACAAAGATACTAAAAGAACAAATTAAAAACTTTGGAGACAAAGCAGAAGTAACTGAGGTTGGGCAAGTATTATCTGTAGGAGATGGTATAGCTAGAATTTATGGTCTTGATAATGTTCAAGCTGGAGAGATGGTTGAATTTGCCGATGGTTCTAAAGGAATGGCCTTAAATTTAGAAAGTGAAAATGTTGGAGTTGTAATCTTCGGTGATGATAGAAATATCAAAGAAGGTGATATTGTTAAGAGAACTGGAAATATTGTTGATACACCAGTTGGTAAAGAATTATTAGGAAGAGTCGTTGATGGTTTAGGTAACCCTATTGATGGAAAAGGTGCATTAGATAAAAGTGTTAAAAAAAGTAGAGTAGAAGTAAAAGCGCCTGGAATTATTCCTAGACAATCTGTTAGTGAACCTATGCAAACAGGGTTAAAATCAATTGATAGTTTGGTTCCAGTGGGAAGAGGACAAAGAGAATTAATTATTGGAGACAGACAAACAGGTAAAACTGCAGTTGCTATTGATGCAATTATTAATCAGAAAAAAATCAACGAGTCAGGTGATGAAAAACAAAAATTATATTGTGTCTATGTCGCTATAGGGCAAAAAAGATCAACTGTAAGACAAATCGAAAAAACTTTAGAAGAAGCTGGCGCAATGGAATATACAACTATAGTTGCTGCTACAGCATCAGATTCAGCTCCACTTCAATTTTTAGCTCCTTATACAGGCTGTGCGATGGGTGAATATTTTAGAGACAATGGCATGCATGCATTGATTATTTATGATGATTTATCGAAACAAGCTGTTGCGTATAGACAAATGTCTCTTCTTTTAAGAAGACCTCCAGGACGTGAAGCTTATCCAGGAGACGTATTCTACCTACATAGCAGATTGCTTGAAAGGGCAGCAAAGTTAAGTGATGAACATGGAGGTGGTTCTTTAACAGCTCTTCCAATTATTGAAACTCAAGGTGGTGATGTTTCGGCATTTATTCCAACTAATGTTATTTCAATTACGGATGGTCAAATATTCTTAGAAACTGAACTTTTTAATCAAGGTATTAGACCCGCAATTAACGTAGGATTATCTGTTTCTAGGGTTGGATCTTCAGCGCAGACTAAAGCTATGAAAAAAGTTTCTGGATCAATGAAATTAGAACTAGCTCAATATAGAGAAATGGCTGCTTTTGCTCAATTCGGATCTGATTTAGATGCATCGACTCAGCAACTTTTAAATAGAGGCTCGAAATTAACTGAGCTTTTAAAACAAAAGCAATACTCTCCAATGACAGTAGCCGAACAAGTTATTTCAGTTTTCTGTGGTGTAAAAGGATATCTAGACGATATTGAATTGAAAGATATTGCTGAATTTGAAAATAAAATAATTGAAAAATGTAAATCTGACAAACCTGAAATTATTGAGTCAATTTTAAGTTCAGGTAAACTTGAAGATGATAAAGAGAAGTTGCTTGTTGAAGTAATTACTCAATTGAAAGAAAACTTTAAATCGTAATTAACTATGGCAAGTCTAGACGACCTTAAAAAAAGAATAGCTAGTGTAAAATCTACACAGAAAATTACTAAAGCTATGAAAATGGTAGCGGCAGCAAAACTTAGAAGAGCTCAAGAAAGTGCTGAAAAAGGTAGACCCTATTCTGAAAAAATGAATAACGTTATTCTTAATCTATTTAATGGTGTTTCAGATAAAGAAAATGCTCCAAAATTACTCTCAGGATCAGGAAAAGATAAAGTCCATCTTTGTGTTGTTATGACATCTGATAGAGGTTTGTGTGGAGGATTTAACTCAAACATAATAAAAAAAGCTAAAAGTTATTTTGCCAGATTATCTGAAGAAGGAAAAAATTTAAAAATAGTAACTGTTGGTTCTAAAGGAAATGACCAATTAAAAAGGGCTTACGGTGATAAAATAATTGCAAACATGTCATTTAAAGAGTCAAAAAATGCAAATTATTTTGATGCTGAAAAAGTTGGAAAAATGGTAATAGAAAAATTTGAAGCTGAAGAATTTGATGTTTGTACTATTTTCTATAATCAATTTAAAAATGTAATTACTCAAATTCCACAGGCTCAACAAATAATTCCTCTAAATGTAGAAAACTCTGAAGAAAATAAATCTGAGGATAGCTATGAATTTGAACCAGATGAAGATGAAATTTTAAGCAATTTATTGCCAAAAAATATTTCAACACAAATATTTAAAGCAATGTTAGAGAATTCAGCTAGCGAGCAGGGCTCTAGAATGAGTGCGATGGACAATGCAACCCGAAACGCAGGTGAAATGGTTGACAAACTTACTATTGAGTATAATAGAAGTCGTCAAGCAGCAATTACTAAAGAACTAATAGAAATCATATCAGGAGCAGAAAGTTTATAATTATGAGCAAAGGAACAATTACACAAGTTATTGGAGCAGTAGTAGACGTAAAGTTTGACGCAGATCTTCCAGAAATTTTAACAGCATTAGAATGTAAAAATGGCGAAAATAGACTAGTTTTAGAAGTTGCTCAGCATTTAGGAGAGTCTACTGTTAGAACTATTGCAATGGATGCTACTGAAGGATTGAAAAGAGGAGATGAGGTTACAAATACTAATGCACCAATTCAAGTTCCTGTTGGTCCCGAAACATTAGGAAGAATTATAAATGTAATTGGAGAACCGATTGATGAGAAAGGTGAAGTTAAAACTAAAGAAACTTGGCCTATTCACAGATCTGCACCAGAATTTAACGATCAATCTACTGAAACGGAAATATTGGTTACAGGAATTAAGGTAATTGATTTACTTGCACCCTATGCAAAAGGTGGAAAGATTGGATTATTTGGTGGAGCTGGAGTTGGAAAAACAGTTTTAATTATGGAGTTAATTAATAACGTTGCAAAAGCGCATGGTGGTTTTTCAGTTTTTGCAGGAGTTGGTGAGAGAACTAGAGAAGGAAATGACCTTTATCATGAAATGATAGACTCAGGAGTTATAAAGACAGATGGAGAAGGATCTAAAGCAGCCCTAGTTTATGGACAAATGAACGAGCCTCCTGGAGCTAGAGCTAGAGTTGCTCTTACAGGATTAACTGTTGCTGAATATTTTAGAGATCAAGAAGGTCAAGATGTACTTTTCTTTGTTGATAATATTTTCAGATTTACACAAGCAGGTTCAGAGGTTTCAGCTCTTCTTGGAAGAATACCTTCTGCGGTAGGTTACCAACCGACACTAGCTACTGATATGGGTAATCTTCAGGAAAGAATTACCACTACCAATAAAGGATCAATTACTTCAGTACAGGCTATTTATGTTCCTGCAGACGACTTAACTGACCCAGCGCCAGCAACTTCATTTGCTCACTTAGATGCAACCACTGTTCTTTCAAGACAAATTGCTGAAATAGGCATATATCCAGCTGTTGACCCATTAGACTCTACATCTAGAATATTGGATCCGAGAATTGTAGGTGACGAACATTATAGAGTAGCTAGAGAAGTACAAAAAGTTTTACAAACTTATAAATCTCTTCAGGATATTATTGCTATTCTTGGAATGGATGAGCTATCTGAAGAAGATAAACTTGTTGTCGCAAGAGCTAGAAAAATTCAAAGATTTTTATCCCAACCATTCTTTGTCGCTGAAGTATTTACAGGATCTCCTGGTAAATTAGTTGATCTAGATTCAACAATCAAAGGTTTTGCAGCAATTTGCAAAGGGGATTACGATCATTTACCTGAAGCTGCTTTTTATATGGTAGGGACTATAGAAGAAGCAATAGAAAAAGCTGAAAAAATGGAGAAGGAAGCTGCCGCATAATGAGTGAAGAATTTAAAGTTGAAATTGTAAATCCAGAAAAATCTTTTTTAATTAAAGAAGATGTTTCAGAAGTTGTTGTTCCTGCTTTCGAAGGGGACATGGGAATACTAAAAGATCATATTTCTATAATCTCTTTTTTAAAGCCAGGGATAATTAAAATTTTGTCAAAATCAGGTGATGAAAATTACTATGTTGAAGATGGGATTGTTGAATTTAAAAATAATAATCTATCGATTTTAACCAGCTCAATACTGAATATTGCAGATATAGATAAATCTCAGCAACAAGATTTATTAAAAACCGCCGAAGAAGAAGCAAACAAGTCTGAAATTAATGATCAATCTAAATATTTAGCTGATCAAAAAGTAGAAGTTTTAAAATCTCTTAATTAATTATTTTCTTAATTTTTTCTTTAAGCTCTTTGTAAACATGAAGTTTAAAATCTACTACTACTTCAGTAATTTGATCAATATCAATCCACTTCCAGTCTAAAAATTCTGGATTTTTAGTTTTAATGTTGATTTCTTTATCTTCACCAAGAAATCTCATTAAAAACCATTTTTGTTTTTGACCCCTGTATTTACCTTTCCAGATAATGCCTAATAAGCGATCTGGAAGCTCATATGTTATAGTGCCATCTAGCTTTTTAATTAGTTCTACATTTTTAATGCTAGTTTCCTCATATAGTTCTCGATAAGCTGCTTTTAAAAAATCTTCACCATCATCAACACCACCTTGAGGCATCTGCCAAAAATTTTTAGGATTATCTATTCTTTGTGCTACAAAAACTTTATCACTTTTATTTAAAACAATAATACCAACACCACTTCTAAGCGGTAACTCGCTTAAGTCTTTTTTCATACTATCCGTTTAGTAGTTTAATTGCGTAATTTAATTGATTATCTGTATCAGTTTTAATTCTAAAATCATCACCTTTTTCATCAACTTCAATATCTGGTCTAATACCAACTTCTGAAATAGATTTCCCAGAGGGAAGATAGTATTTTGAAACAGTTAAACGAATAGCTCCTTCATTCTTTAAAGGGATAATTGATTGTACAGAACCTTTCCCGTAACTACGCTCACCAAGTATAATTGCTCTTTTATGATCTTTTAAAGCACCAGCAACAATTTCTGAAGCAGAGGCTGAACCATAGTTAATTAATACTAACAAAGTTTTACCATTAGTAATATCTCCTTTTTTAGCAAACCATTTTCTATTTTCAGATTTTTTTCTGCTTTTTGTTGAAACTATTTCACCATTTTCTAGAAAAAAATCTGAGATCTTAATTGCTTGAGACAGCAAACCTCCAGGATTGTTTCTTAAATCTAGTATGAATGCATTTAGATCTTGATTTTTTTTTAATATATTTATTTGCTTTTTTATTTGTTGACTACTGTTATCATTAAATGAGGTTAATCTAATATACCCAATACTGTTATTTAAAAGATCTGATTTAACTGATTGAACCTCAATTATTTCTCTAATTATGTTAAATGTTAAAGCTTTTTTAACTCCTCTTCTTCTAACTGTTAATTCAATTCCAGAGCCAACAGGCCCTCTCATTAAATCAACAGCTTCAGTTAATGATTTACCTTGAACCTGAATATTATTAATTTTAACAATATAGTCTCCAGCTTTTAAACCTACTTTAGATGCAGGAGTATCATCGATTGGAGAAATAACTTTTACTACACCTGCCTCCATGCCAACCTCAATTCCTAGACCTCCAAACTCTCCACTTGTTTCAGTTTGCATTTCTTTAAAAATTTCAGGTGACATATATGCTGAGTAGGGATCAAGAGACTGAAGAAGACCATTGATTGCAGAGTCCATACTTTCAGATTGATTGATTTCATCGACATACTCTTTATTTATCTTTTCAAGAACTTCACCAAAAAGGTCAATTTTTTTATAAATTTCAATTTCTGCTGAACTTAGTGAATAAGTAAATAAAAAATTACTTAAAAAAATAATTAAATAAAGTTTCAAATTTTTCATATCATAACCTTTTCTTTTGGGATTAATTCTGACCAAATTTTTTCAAGTTCATAAAACTTTCTTTTTTCAGGATGGAATATATGAACAATAACATCAATTCCATCTACTAATTTCCATTCACTACTATCTTTTCCTTCAATTTTAGAGTCTTTAATACCGTTATCTTTAAATTTTTCTAAAACTTGTTCTGATAGTGATTGAATGTGACGCGAAGAGGTTCCGCTTGCTATAATCATATAATCAGCCATAGAACTTTTATCTTTAAGATTAATACTTATGATATCTTGAGCCTTATTTATATCTAAAGTGTTGAGAACTATTTTTTCAAGATCTGAAATTTTATCCATTAATTAAATTTAGACTATCAAATTTTTCTTAATTGAGAAGATGAAATGTTGACCTTTTTAAATTCAACAAATGTAATAATACTTTTACCTAGTTTCATAAAAGTCTTTGATTTTAAAGAATTTTTTTTAAATCCATGACGGTCAAAAACAATAATATTACTTTTTTTTGAAATTAACTTTGATTTATGCCATTTATGAAAGTTAATTAAATTATCTGCACCCATTAAAAAGTAAACTTTAATATTTCTATTTTTTTTTAGATAGTTAATTAAATCAATTGTTTTGTTTGACTTAATTATATCTTCATAAAATTTAACTTTTATAAAAAAATTTTTTCCAATAACTTTTTTACATTTTTTTATTCTCTTTGAGACAGAGGTACTACTTTCTTTTTTAAAAGGATTTTTTTTTGTAATTGCCCAAATAATTTTTTTTAAATCAAATCTTTTCCTCGCCTCTTTTGATATTGCCAAATGTCCTTTATGAGCTGGATCAAAAGACCCACCCAAAATTCCAATTTTAATTTTTTCAGATTTCAATTTAATCTCTTATTTTTCCATTACTAGAAATTTCATACTTATATGAAACTAATTGCCCTAAGCCCACAGGACCTCTTGGTGGAAGTTTATTTGTAGAAATACCTACTTCACCACCAAATCCAAATTCACCACCATCTGCAAATTGAGTTGAAGTATTGTGCATTGCAATAGAACTTTTAACATTTTTAAGAAATTGTATTGCTGTATTTTTATTTTTTGTAATTATAGAATCTGTATGCATTGTTCCATACTTATTAATGTGATCTATAGCTGCTTGACAATTTTTAACAACCTTAACAGATACTTTTTCTGCTAAATATTCTGTGGACCAATCTTTTTCCTTTGCATCATATAATTTTCCTTCAAAATATTTTTTTAGAGCTTTATCTCCAATTATCTTACAATTATTATTTTCGAGTTTTTTTAAAATAGGATTACAAAATTTTTTAACTATTTTTTCATGTAGAAGAATAGTTTCAGTAGCACCACAAATACTTGTATTTCTTAATTTTGCATTATAAATAACATTTATAGCTGTTTTTAATTCTGCATCTTTATCAACAAATGTATGACATAGACCTTCCAAGTGACCAATAATAGGAACGTTAGAAAAATCTTGAACTCTTTTAACTAAATTTTTTCCTCCACGTGGAATAATTACATCGATGTATATTTTCATTTTCGAAAGCATAATATCAACTAATTTTCTTTTTCTTGAATCAATGAATTGGATAAAATTTTCATCTACTTTATTTTTCTTAAGAGCTTTTCGAAATAATTTTGCTAAAATTCTGTTAGTATTAATTGCTTCCGACCCTCCTTTTAAAATTACAGCATTTCCAGATTTAAAGCATAATCCAGCTACATCTGAGGTAACGTTTGGCCTACTTTCATAAATTACACCAATCACACCAATAGGTATTGATACTTTGCTTATCTTTAATCCATTAGGTCTTTTCCATTTCTCTAGGATAATATTTACAGGATCTTTTAATTTTAGAATTTTTACAATTGAGTCTTTGATAGATTTTAGTTTTTTTTCATCAATGTGAAGTCTATCAATTAGATTTTTTTTTAATCCTTTTCTCTTAGCAAACTCAATATCTTTTAAATTTTCTCTGAAGATAGTTTTTTTTTCTTTTTCTATAAGCTGTGAATAAATTTTTAAAACTTTATTTTTAGTATTTTTATTAATTTTTTTTTCAGATGCTTTTCTAGCCTTTACACCAATTAACTTCATGAATTTATTCATTTAAATCTCTACCATATCATCTTTATGAATAACCTCTGATTTTGCAACATAACCTAATAATTTTTCTATTTCATTAGAATGATGACCCATAATTTTAATTATTTCTTCAGATGTAAAAGAACTTAATCCCCTTGCACATTCTATACTTTTTTTATCAATAATCTTTACATGATCTCCTTTATTAAATTTTCCCGAGATTTTTTTTATTCCTGCGGCTAGTAAACTTTTTCCAGACTTTAAAGCTTTTTTAGCACCATCATCAATTATAATAGAGCCCTTAGGTGCAATTGAACTAATGATCCATTTTTTTCTAGCATCAAGTTTTGAAACTTTTGGTATAAACCAAGTACAATTATTTTTTTCTATAATTTTAGAAATAGGATTTGTGTATAACCCGTTAGCAATAACCATATTACAGCCAGCTAATTGACAAATTTTTGCTGCTTCAATTTTAGTAGGCATACCCCCACTTCCATATTCATTGATACCTTTAATATTAATTTTTTTTAAATCTTTTTTTAAATCATTTACTTTTTTTATTAATTTTGAGTCTTTAAATACTTTTGGATTTTTTGTGAAAAGTCCATCAACATCTGAGAGAAGAATTAAAGTATCAGCATCAGTTATTTGTGCCACTCTAGACGCTAATCTATCATTATCACCATACTTAATTTCACTAGTAGCTATAGTATCATTTTCATTTACTATTGGTATAAATCCCAGATTAAATAAGTTTTCAAAAGTTCTTTTTGCATTTAAAGATCTTCTTCTTTCTTCAGTATCTTCAAGTGTAAGAAGAATTTGGGAAATATTTAATTTATAATTAGCAAATGTTTGAGAAAATAAGTTCATCAGTTCTATCTGACCTATTGATGCTATAGCTTGACTTTTATCTAATTTAATATTTTTCTTATTGAAATTCATTTTTTTACAACCAAGTGCTATTGCTCCAGAACTAACAATTACAATTTTTTGATTTTTATCTTTTAACTTTTTAATATCTTTAGCAAAGCTCGACAGCCATTTTTTTCTGATTTTTTGTTTTTCATCAACAAGAAGTGATGAGCCAATTTTAATAACTATGATTTTAGAATTATTAAGATACATAAGATAAAAGTTTTGCTTTAATTTTAGATATAGAGTTTTTTTCTAAAGTTGTCATAGTCATTATTTCATATTTTTTATCTTTAGAAAAATGATCAATTATTTCTTTAGCTGTACTATGGTCAATTAGGTCAATTTTATTAAGAACTACAAGTTCTTTTTTTTTTAATAGTTTAGAACTATAATTTTCTAATTCTTTTTTGACTTGATTATATGAGTCGTTCAGATCTAAGTTTGTAATATCAATTAAATGTAATAAGGATTTACATCTTTCAATATGCTTTAAAAATTGTATTCCCAGTCCAACTCCTTCGTGAGCACCTTCCACAAGCCCAGGAATATCCGCAATCAATATTTCTTTATCGTCATAAGACGCAACACCAAGATTAGGATTGAGAGTAGTAAATTTATAATTAGCAATTTTAGGATTAGCGTTAGTTAAGGCTGCAAGTAAACTTGATTTTCCAGCATTAGGTAATCCAATGATACCAATATCAGCAATTGTTTTTAGCTGTAACCATATTACAAACTCTTCACCTATAGTTCCTTTAGTAAATTTTCTTGGTGCTCTATTTGTTGAACTTTTAAATCTTGTATTTCCTAACCCGCCTTTACCACCTACAGCAGCAATAAATTCTTCTCCTTTTTTATCAAAATCAAATAATAAAGTTTTATTATCTTCTTCAAAAACTTGAGTTCCAAGAGGTACTTTTAAAATTAGATTTTCTCCACTTTTACCAGTCCGATTTTGTCCAGACCCATTTTCACCTCTTTCAGCTTTATGATGTTGTTGATATCTATAATCAATCAATGTATTAAGATTTTCTTCAGCTTTTAGAATTATTGATCCACCTTTACCACCATCTCCTCCATCAGGACCTCCATACTCGACATATTTCTCTCTTCTGAAGCTAGGTGAACCATCGCCACCATTTCCAGCTTTAATATATATCTTTACTTGATCTAAGAATTTCATAATACAACATCTATTTAAGTTGTACTATTAATTGGGTTTTACTGAAACGAAAGTTCTATCTGATTTAGATTTCTTAAATACAACTTTACCTTTAACAACTGAAAAAATTGAATGATCTTTACCCATTCCTACATTTTCACCAGGAAAAATTTTAGTTCCTCTTTGTCTTACTATTATGTTTCCAGGTATTACTGCTTCACCACCGTATTTTTTAACACCAAGCCTTCGCCCAGCACTGTCTCGTCCGTTTCTCGATGATCCACCTGCTTTTTTTGTTGCCATAACTTACCTAGTTTATTTATTTATCTCTTCAGTTTTTGTTTTAACTTCAGTTTCAATTTTTTTAGTTGGTTTAACCATTTTTTCTGCTTCAGACAAAACTTTACCGTCTTTTGAAAAAATTTTGTTAATTCTAATCATTGTATGTTCTTGTCTATGACCATTTTTTCTTCTTGAATTATGTCTTCTTCTTTTTTTAAAGATTAAAATTGTTCTATCTTTGCCATTTTTTACTAAATCAGCCTCTACTTTCGCCCCCTCCACAATTGGAGCACCAACCTCAATAGATTTATCGTCACCATATGCAAGAATTTCGTTAAATTCTATTTTAGTTTCTGGTTTTGAATCTTTTAATTTTTCAATTTTTAAGATTTCTCCAGCCTTTACCTTGTACTGTTTTCCACCTGTTTTTATCACTGCGTATGACATAGTATGAATTTAAATTAAATTTACAGCAATATAGTTGTAGCGAGGTTTTAGTCAAGTCGAATTAACTAGAAATTATCCTTTAAATCTCTCAATTTTGAAAAGGATTCAACGTTTTTTGCCCTGAGAAATATATTACATTCTATTTCGTCTTTTAGAATAGATGGAATTGTGGGCAAACTATTTTCGAGTTTTATTTTAATTTCTTTAATTTTGTTTTTAAGGTTTATATTTTCAGGATCATATTCAATGCAAAATTTTGAATTTTGAAGTGTATATTCATGGCCACAATAAATTTTAGTATCCTGAGGTAATTTTTTTATTTTATCTAGAGACCTAAACATGTCCTCATAAGTGCCTTCAAATAATTTACCACAACCTAGTGAAAATAATGTGTCCCCTGTAAAAAGTAATTTTTCCCTTGAAAAATGAAAACAGATGTGACCAGTAGTGTGTCCTGGTATATGCATAATTTTAGCCTCAAAGTTTCCAGCTTTCCAAATTTGATTATCTTCAAATAAAATATCAATTTCAGGTATTCTGCTAGAATCATCTTTATAGCCAATTACTACTGAATTATATTTTTTTTTTAAATCTTTATTGCCTCCAACGTGATCAAAATGATGATGTGTATTCAAAATATATTTTAAATTAATATTTTCTTTTTCTAAAAAGTTTATAATTGGTTTAGATTCGCTGGGATCAATAACACAAGCTGTATTATTAATTTTATCAATAATTAGATAACTATAATTATCTTGTAAGCATGGAATTACTTCAACTCTCATATTATTTCTCTATCAAAAATATGCCTAGATCAGAAAAAAAATTTTTAAAGCCTAGGTTAGATTTATTTATTAATGAAATACTATCATTATTTAGAGCCAATGATTTAAATATTTTAAAGTTTCTTGATCTTGTGAAATGAACGAAATCTTTAATTGTACACATATGTAAATTGGGTGTGTTATACCACATATCAGGTAAAGTTTTTGTTATAGGCATGGTTCCTTTTGTCAATAAATGAAATCTTACTTTCCAGTAACCAAAATTTGGAATAGTAACTATTGCTTTTTTTCCAACTCTTAACAGTTCATTTAAAACAAGTTCAGGATCTAAAAAAGCTTGGAGTGTCTGACTTAAAATAACATAATCAAAAGCTTTATTAGGAAATTGCACCAAGTCTTTTTCGGCATTTCCTTCAATTACTGTTAAGCCTTTAGCTATACATTTTTGAACTTTATCTTTTGAAATTTCTAAACCTCTTATATTTACATTTTTATTATCTTTTAAAAATTTCATAAGAGTACCATCCGAGCATCCTACATCTAAAACTCTTTTATCTTTCTCAATTAAATCAGCAATAACTTTGAATTCATTTTTCATAATTAACTATTTAAATACGATTTTTCTAAAAAATTTTTAACTGCAGATAAAAAATCTGGAACATCAAGTAAAAAAGAGTCATGACCTTTATCTGACTCAATTTCTACAAAACCCACATCCGCACCGATAGAATTTAAGGCAATAACGATATCTTTATTTTCTTGAGTTGGGTAAAGCCAATCTGAAGTAAAAGAAATTATGAAAAATTTAGCTTTAGTTTTTTTAAAAGCTTCTGATAAATTGCCTTTAAACTTTCTAGATAAATCAAAATAATCCATAGCTCTAGTAATATAAAGATAGCTATTTGCATCAAATCTATCTACAAAAACTGAACCTTGATATCTTAAATAACTTTCAATTTGAAAATCTGCATCAAAACTGAATTTTAGATCTTCTCTTTCTTGTAATTTTCTACCGAATTTTTCTTGTAGACCTTTCTTTGAAAGATAAGTTATATGAGCAGCCATTCTAGCAACAGCTAATCCTTTATTTGGATTAGTATCTTTTGATAAATAATTTCCTTCTTTCCAATTACTATCTGCTGTGATTGCTTGCCTACCAAGTTCATTTAATGCAATATTTTGTGCTGAATGGCTAGATGTACAAGCTATTGGAATAGCAGTTTTAGTTTTTTCTGGAAAATTACTAACAAATTGTAGAACTTGCATGCCTCCCATTGATCCTCCAGCAACTGAAAAAAGTTTATCAATACCAAAATGATCAAGAAGATTTTCCTGTGCATTAACCATATCATTAATAGTAATTACTGGAAAATTTATTCCAAAAACTTCTTGTGTATTAGGGTCATTGTGGCTTGGTCCATATGATCCCATACAGCCACCAATAACATTTGAGCAAATTACAAAATATTTATTAGTATCAATTGCTTTATCAGGACCTACAAGATAAGACCACCAACCATCTTTTTTTGTAACTGGATTTTTTCCAGTAACAAATTGGTCACCTGTCAATGCATGAAAAACTAAAATAGCGTTATCTTTTTTTTCATTCAAAGCCCCATAAGTTTCATATGCAATTGGATAATTATTAATAGTTTTGCCACAATCCAAACGAAGTGATTTTTTGACTATTAGAGTCTTTATGTTTTTATTAGTATTCATATAATAGCTGATATTTGAATTGAGAGAAAAAAAACTATTTTAGCGGTTTTTTTTAAGCGCTCGCAATTCAGTTAAATCAGCGCACAGATTTTGTACAAGAAGTTATTTATTATGTCAATTTTTTTAAAAAATGTCTTATTCTGTATAAAAATTTATATTTTTATCTATAAAGAGCGCATAAATAAAAAAATATGATAACTCCAAATTTCAAAAAATTTAATATCGAAGCTTATAAGCCTGGTAAATCAAAAGTTAAGAGACTAAAAAAAGTAATAAAGTTATCAGCAAATGAGTCTGCTTTAGGCATGAGTCCAAAAGCCAAGATAATTATATCAAATAAAAAATTACTTTTAGATAAATATCCTGATGGAAAATCACAAAACTTGAGAAAAGCAATATCTAATGCTTACAAATGTAATTCAGATAAGATTATTTGTGGAGCAGGTTCGGATGAAGTTATTCAGATGATCTGTCAATTATTTTTGAAACCAAAAGATGAGGTTGTGCTACCAGAGTATAGTTTTTTAATGTACAGAATTTATTCTAAAATTGTTGGTGCAAGAGTAATATTTGCAAAGGAACGTAATTTTAAAGTTTCTGTTAAAGATATTTTAAAAAAAATTACGAAGAAAACTAAAATTGTTTTTATAGCCAATCCAAATAACCCAACCGGAACTTACTTAACAGAAAAAGAATTATTAGAATTAAGAAAAAAATTAAATAAAAAAATTTTATTGGTTATTGACGATGCTTACGCAGAATATATGAAAAATGAAGATTACTCTTCTGGTTTAGATTTGTTTAAAAATAAGGAAAATGTTTTTATCCTTAGGACATTTTCTAAAATGTTTGGGTTAGCGTCTTTAAGAGTAGGTTGGGGATATGGATCAAAAAAAATAGTAGATGCATTAAATGTAATTAAACCTCCTTTTAATGTAAACGGTATTGCACAATTAGCTGCAGCTGAGTCTCTTAAAGATAAAAAATTTATTAAAAAATCAATTAAACATAATTCTTTTTATGCAAGAAATATTAAAAAATTTCTTGAAAGATATAATATTTATTCAAATATAGTTTCTGCAAATTTTCTGCTACTTAACTTTGAAAAATGTAGATATAGAGCAAAGTATTTATATGAAAAACTAAAAAATAAAGGAATTATATTAAGATCAACCGAAGATGGTTACCATATAAAAAATAAATTAAGATTAACTATTGGATCTAAAAAAGAAAATTTAAAATTTATGAGTGTAGTTAAACAGGTATTTAAAAAATGAAAAATATTTTAATTATTGGGTGTGGATTATTAGGCTCCTCTCTATTAAGACGTATTAGTAAAAAAAAAATAGCAAAAAGAATATTTGTATATGAAAAATCAAAATCAAATATTTCTAAAATAAATAAATTAAAACTACCTGGAAAAATTATAAAATCATTAAAAACTGGTGTAGTTAATTCAGATTTAATTATTTTTTGCACTCCAATGAGTGAATATAGAGAACTTATTTTAAAAATTAATAATTTTATTTTACCAAAGACATTGATTACTGATATTGGTTCTTCAAAAATTGAGACCTCTAAAGTTATTAAAAAATTTTTAAAGAAAGGTATTCATTGGACTCAAAGTCACCCGATAACAGGATCAGAAGTAAGTGGTCCAGAGCATGGTAAGGATAATATATTTGAGAATAAGTGGTGCATAATAATAAAAGATAAAAATACTACAAAAAGTAATTTAAATAAACTAACTAAGTTTTGGAAAAAAATTGGCTCAAACGTTGTTACTATGTCGTCTGAAAAACATGATAGAATTTTTTCAATTACTAGTCATCTTCCTCACTTAATTGCCTATAATTTAGTTAAATCAGCACAAGATTTTGAAAAAAACCAAAAATATAACTTAATTAAATATAGCGCAGGTGGTTTAAGAGATTTTTCAAGGATAGCTGCATCTAATGAAATAATGTGGAGAGATATATTTTTTAATAATAAAAATAATATTTCAAAAGCTATTGATTTATTCATAAAAAACTTAAATGAATTTAAAAAAGATATTAATTCAAGAAATAATAAGTCAATTTTAAAAAAACTAATTAAAACTAAAAAAGTAAGATCAAAGATAATTAAGTTGAAACAAGATATTGATAAACCTGATTTTGGAAGAAATTAATATTTTATTCTAGAGATTTTTTTTACCTTAAGTTTTGTAGTTCTTTGAATTCTGTTAATTGTTTCTATAATTGGCATAATAATAACTTTTTTCTCAGGTCCATAAGCATGAATTAGCTGTTTTGAATTTAAACATATAGCAACATGACCTTTCCAAAAGATTATGTCACCTTTCTTGAATAAT
>CACEKT010000015.1 GCA_902560225.1 uncultured Pelagibacteraceae bacterium | reverse complement strand
AATTTTTAGTTGAAAAAAAATCCCCTCTTTTGATGCCACCAAACTTTAATGAGCTACCCATTCCCAAATCAGAAAGTATATTAGAGAATAATCAAAATGATGAAATAAAAAAATTAATTACTAAGTCAGATAATAACTCTTCAAACTCTGATAGCTCAACAAATAATAACTCAACTTTTGAAGAGCTTTTGCTTGATAAAATTAAAAATAATTAATGTTAACCTCTGGAATTAATTTTATAAACTTTAAATTAAGTTTAAAAACTTTATCCTTAAAAAAAAAACTTAATTTTTTAATAAAAGAAGAAAATCAAGTAATTAAATCTTTTGACAAAAATTATAAAAATAATTTTAATAAAAAAATAATAAATAAATATAAAAATTCTTTAAATTATAGAGTTATTGGAATGGGTGGATCCTCTTTAGGAGCACAAGCGATTTATGATTTTTTAAAAAATAAAATAAAAAAAAATTTTTTATTTATTAATAATCTACAGGCTCGTAAAAAAATTGATAAAAAAACCAAGTTCACTAATTTAGTTATTTCAAAATCTGGTAATACTGTAGAAACCATTGTTAACACAAATATTTTTATAAAAAAAAAGGATAAAAATATTTTTATTACCGAAAAAAAAAATAGTTACCTCTATCTTCTGGCAGAAAAATTAAAAGCAGACATAATTCATCACAATAATTTTATTGGAGGAAGATATTCAGTTTTGTCTGAAGTAGGAATGTTACCGGCAGAGTTAATGGGATTACATTCTAGTAAATTTAAAAACTTAAATTCCTTGATTAAAAACAAAATATTTTTTAATGCTTTAATTAAAAATGTAGCTGCAATACTTCATTTTCAAAAAAAAAGAAAATTTAATTCAGTAATAATTAATTACGATGAAAAATCTGAAAATTTATTTAAATGGTACCAACAGTTAGTTGCAGAAAGTTTAGGAAAGAAAAAAAAAGGCCTTTTACCAATCGTCTCAAATATGCCTAGAGATAATCACAGTGTTATGCAGTTGTATCTTGACGGTTTTAAAAATAATTTTTTTACATTTTTTTACGTAAATGAGAAAAAATCTGAAAAACTTAGTAATAATTTTATACCATCATCTTTAGATTATCTTAAAAATAAAAGTTTAGGAAAAATCATATTTGCACAAAAAAAAGCTACTCAAAATATTTTTATAAAAAGAAATATTCCTTTTCGAAGTTTTGAAGTTAATCGAAGAGATGAAAAAAGTTTAGGAGAATTATTTTGTTTTTTTATGCTAGAGACGATTTTAATCGGCCAAGCACTAAATTTAAATCCTTATGATCAGCCAGCAGTTGAATTGATTAAAAATGAAACAAAAAATTTGTTAATTTAAAAAAATTATTTTTGATATACCGTATTTTTTTTCCTCAATCATTTTGAAATTTTCTGGCAATAAATCTTTTTCGTTCTTATGTCTATGAATGATTATGACTCCATTTTTATTTAAAATCTGTTTGTCATTTATGTTTTTTAATATATTTTTTATGTTTTTATCTTTATAAGGTGGATCTAAAAATATGATGTCAAATTTTCTATGTAGTTCAAAAAAAAAATTATCAGCATTTATATCTCTTTTAATGATTTCATAATTCTCTATAGATTTTAATCTTAATAAATTTTCTTTTAATATTGGTAAAACACCATGATAATTTTCAACAAAAGTGACATATTTTGCACCTCTTGATAAACATTCTAAACCAAATGAACCAACTCCAGAAAATAAATCTAAAACATTTGATATTTTTAAATTTATTTTAATCTTATTAGAATGATTAATTATATTAAAAATCGACTCTTTTGTTAAATCTTTTAATGGTCTTGTACTAATATCTTTAGGTTCTAAAATTTTTTTTCCTTTAAAATCTCCAGATATTATTCGCATTATTTTATTACTTTATAGCCAATATCTTTTCTATAAAAACCACCATCCCAATTTAATTTATCAAGATTTTTCTCAATATTATTTTTACAATTTTTAAAATCATCTGAAAGAGAAACTAAATTCAATACTCTTCCACCAACAGCATATATTTTTTTATCCTTTTTTAAGGTCCCAGCATGAAACAAATAGTTATCACTATTGAGATTAATTTTATCAATGTTTTCAATTTCTATATTTTTTTTAAAAGTATCTGGATACCCCTTTGAACATAATACAATACATAAACTTTTTTTATTTGACCATTCAAAATTAATTTCATTTAATTTTTGATTACAACAAGCCATAAATATTTCAAATAAATCTGTTTTAAGTTTTGGAAGTATTGTTTGACACTCTGGATCTCCCATTCTGACATTATATTCAATTAAAAAAGGTTCATTATCTATAATCATTAAGCCAGCATACAAAAATCCTTTATAGTGTGTTTTGAGATCATTTATTCCATTTAATGTTGGTTTAATTATTTTATTTAATATTTTTTTTTCCAATTCTTCTGTGATAAGTCGTGATGGAGAGTAAGCACCCATTCCCCCTGTATTTTTACCTCTATCTCCTTCTAAAACTCTTTTATGATCCTGAGCTGTCTCGAAGCTTTTAATAGTTTCACCATCGCTAATAATAAAGTAACTCATTTCTTCACCTTCAAGAAATTCTTCAATTAGTAAATTTTCAGCATCTCCAAATTTTCCATCAAAAATTTCGTCAATAGCTACATGAGTTTCTTTTCTATTATTACAAATATAAACTCCTTTACCTGAAGCTAAGTTGTCAGCTTTAATTACAGTAGGAAAATTTATAGTTTCTATAAATTTTTTTGCATCTAGTTTATTATAAAAAATTCCAAATTTAGCAGTTGGTATTTTAAATTTTTCACAAAGTTTTTTTGTAAAAATTTTTGATCCTTCTAACTGTGAGGCTATTTTATTTGGGCCAAATGTTTTAATATTAAATTTTTCTAAATAATCTACCATTCCATCAACTAAAGGTTTTTCTGGCCCGACCACAACTAAATCGATTTCTTTCTCTAATATAAAATTTTTTAGATTTTCAAAATCATTAAAATCTAAATTAATATTCTCTGCAATATTAGCTGTTCCAGCATTTCCTGGAAAACAAAAAATTTCGGTTACTTTATTTGAATTTTTTAAAATTTGACAAATAGCATGCTCTCTTCCACCGCTTCCTATTATTCCAATTTTCATATAGAAGTATATAAACTATAAATGAATAAAAAATTAGCTAAAATAAAGTATTTACCCAATAACTTCCAAATCATAGAGGAAGGGGACCATGTCATATGTGCTATATCTGGAAAGCAAATAAGTATTGAAAATTTGAATTATTGGAATGTAGAATTACAGGAGGCTTATTTTTCCTATAAAGAAGCTAATCAAAAAAGAGAAAAAATTAACAAGGGTTAAAATCTTATTTCCAGCGATTATGTGACCAAATCCAATGCTCTGGCTTTCTAATTATCATTTTTTCCAGAACTTGATTTAATTTATCTGTTATATTTTTTATAGACATTTCATTTGTAAAATTTATTGGCTGATTTATTGTTAATTTGAAGTTAGTGTCATCAATTCTTTCTATAAAGATAGGTACAGCTGGTATCTTAAATTTCTTAATTAATTGTGCGGGCACCGTAGTTGTTGAAGCTTCTTTGTTAAAAAAAATAGACTTAATACCTTCTGTGACTCTCTGATCAATCATAAGTGCTGTAGAAGAGTTATTATTCATCAAATTAATAAGTTTTTTCATACCTCCGATACCTTTTTTAATTTGATTTTTACATATATATTTTTTTCTTATTCGCTCCATTATTTTATTTAAAAATATATTATTTAAGGGCCTATATATTGCAGATAAATTTATTCCAGCTTTCTCTAAATGCATTGCCATTAACTCAAAATTACCAAAATGGCCTGAAATAAAAACGACTTGCTTATTAAATTTTTTTATTTCATTTAGTATTTCTTGCCCCTCTATCTTGATTTTAGAGTTAAGCTTGCCAGTTCTAAAGTCTTTAATAAACATATATTCTGCAAAAACTCGCCCATAATTGTTCCACATTAATTTTGTCATTTTATTTAAATCTGAAGTACTAATATTTGGAATAGCTTTTTTTATATTTGAGTGAATTAAATTTTTTGACCTAAATAAGGGCCCTATTGTTTCGAATAATTTTCCCCCTAAAGCTGAAGATAATCTGAAACCCAGTATTTTAAAAAAAAAAAAGAAGATAATTACAAACAAAAATTGGAAAAAGTATTTAATTAGTTTCATATCTTTTCATAATTATACTTGTAAGTTTTTCCTCATCAATTATCTTAAGTTCAGATTTTATAACTTTAACATTATCAATTTTTTTATTTTTCAATCGATGATAATCTTTTTCAGTAGTTATTATTTTGGCATTCATAGCGTTTGATTGTTTTAAAATTTTATTGATGTCTCCATCAGTATAATTATAATGATCTGGAAATTCTATATCCTTGATAATATTTAATCCACAATTTTTAATCATTGATACAAAAGTTTTGTGGTTTCCTATCCCTGAAAAAACTAAATATTTATCATTATAATCAAATTCTTCAAGGTTTGAAGGAACATACTTTCCAATATGTATATTAATTTTTGAATTAATTTTTAATATATGTTTTTTTATATCTTCTAGATTTTCTAAGTTACCATTTAAGAATATATGTTCGTATTTTACTAAATTATTTATACTCTCTCGTAGTGGGCCCGCAGGAATCGTTAATCCATTTCCAATCCAGTTTAAGTTATTAAAGCAAACAAAACTTATATCATAATTTATTAAAGTATCTTGCAAGCCATCATCTAAAATTGCAACTTCATATCCTTCATTTTGAGCTTGATTAATTGCATTTATTCTTTTTGAATTTAAAAAAAGTTTACCTTTGTTTTTTAAAAGTTCTTGTTCATCTATTTGATCTGAATAATATTTTTTTATAAAGCATGATTTAATTTTTTGTTTTTTTAAAATTTCATTAATTTTTATACACAAAGAGGTTTTACCAGTTCCACCAACATAAATGTTTCCGATACAGATAATTTTGATTTTTGAATTTATATATTTTTGTTTTTTATTGAATATATTTGAAATTTTAAGCAAATATGTAAATGGTAATAACAAATATGAGTATACACTTGGTTTTTTGTAATCCCAAAATTTAGGTTTTTTTAAATTCATTAATAATTAAATTATCTATTTCCTTTACAGTTTTCTTTAAAATTCTTTCTCCAATTTTCTTTATTTTTTTACCAGCAATCCTTTTTTTCTTGAAATAAATTAAAGAAGCTAGTTTTTTTGGAGAAGTTATCTTTTTAGAAATTTTCAATAATGCAAGTAGTTTGTATACATCTCTAAAATTATCAATGTTAGGTCCGTGAAAAATTTTTGCTCCATAACGTGCGGCCTCCAATGGATTTTGCCCACCTCTTTTGATAATTGATCCTCCTAAAAATACTGAGGACCCAATTTTATAAAATTTTTTTGTTTCACCAAATGTATCTACAATATAAATATCAACATTTTTAAGATTTTTAATATTAGAGCTATGACTTACAGCTTTTAGACCTAGATCATTAATTTGAGGAATTATTTCCTTAACTCTATGAACATGTCTTGGAATTATAATAGTAATTAAATTTTTATATTTTTTTTTAAGTTCTATATGTGTTTTTGCACAAAAAATTTCTTCATTTGCATGTGTACTTGATGCAATCCAAATTTTATTTTTATTAAATTGAGATTTTAAATTATTATTAATTGAATTTAATCTTTCATAATCATTTTCTGCAAATTTTAAATTACCAATGAGATTTATTTTATTAATTTTAAGTTTTTTTAAGAATTTTTTAGTTTCAATATTTTGTGGATAAGCAACTGCAATTTTACTAAAAGTCGACTCAGTAAAATTTTTAAGCAACATCCATCTATTAAATGTCTTTTTAGTTAGTCTTGCATTTAATAAAACTAACGGGATTTTATTTTTTTCTAATAGCCTAAACATGCATGGCCAAATTTCTGATTCAATAAATATTGCTAAATTTGGTTTCCAATAATTTAAAAATTTATTTGTAAAAAGAATATGATCTATCGGATAAAACTGGTGTATTGTTTTTTTAAATTTAAATTTTTTTAATACTCTTGATGAGCTTAAAGTACTAGAGGTTATTAAAATTTTATTTATAGACTTTTCTTTTTCATATTTTTCTATTATAGGGATAATACTCAATATTTCTCCTACACTTGCGCCATGAAACCATATTAATTTTCCAACACCTCTTTCTTTTGAGCAAATAGAAAATTTTTCTAAAAATCTATTTTTATCCTCTTTATTTTTAATAATTCTAATTATAATTATAATCGGTGATATTAAAACTATGAGTGTTAAAATAATTTGATATAGAAAAAACATATTTATTTTTGAATTTGTTTTTCATAAAAGTTTTTATATAATTTTGATGAAATTAATAATTCTTCGTGTTTTCCTTCTCCAACAACCTTACCATTATCTATTACATAAATTTTATCTGCATTAAGTACTGTTGAAAGTCTATGCGCGATGACAATTGATGTTCTTCCTTTTGTTAAATATGTTATTGCTTGTTGAATTTTATTTTCCGTTTCAGCATCTAAAGATGAAGTTGCTTCATCTAATAAAATTATAGGACTTTTTTTAAGTATTGCTCTTGCAATTGATAATCGTTGTTTTTCACCGCCTGAAAGTCTAAGGCCATTTTCACCAATCAAAGTATCATATTTTTTGGGCAATTTTTCTATAAATTCATCTGAAAATGAAAATTTTGAAGCTTCTTCTACTTCTTCTTTTGATGCATCAAGGTCCGCATAAGCAATATTATTAAAAATTGTATCATCAAATAGTGTTGTATCTTGGCTTACTAGAGAAATATTTTTTCTCAATGAATAAATTTTAGAGTCATAAATTGATTGATTATCAATTTTAATATCTCCTGTATTTGGGTCATAAAATCGTGGAATAAGATTTAAAATAGTTGATTTTCCAGCTCCACTAGGACCGACTAAGGCTGTCATTTTTTGACCAGTCATTTTTAAGTTTATAGAATTTAAAATTTGAGTTTCATCTTTATTATATTCAAAATTAACATTTTCAAAAATAATCTCACCAATTTTTACATTCAATTCCTTAGAATTTTTACTATCTTGAATTTCAGGGATATCATCGATAATAGGAAGAACTCTTTTTGCACCATTCAATCCTTGTTGTATTGCCATATTAATAGTCGCTAGTGACCTAACAGGTTGGTAAGCCAACATCATAGCTGCAAGGAAAGAAAAAAAATTACTTATCTCAAGTTCGTTTTTTGAAATAAGCTTTGCAGAAAAATAAATTAAAACTGCAATCATAATTCCTGTAAGAAATTCCATAATCGGCGATGCTCTAACAAAAACTATAGATATTTTTTTTGAGTTTTCTTGTAAAGATTTAATATACTCACTAGCTCTTTTGTTTTCATAAATTTCTTTTTGGAATATTTTAGTAAGTTTATGATTTTTAAAAATTTCAATGAGATATGAGCTCAAAACTGCCGCACTATCCATTTGTTTTATAGTTACTTTTCCTATTCTTTTTCCAAGTGATTTTGCAGCTATACTAGCAATCGGTATCATAATTATTGCAAATAACGATAATTGCCAATTTTGATAAAACATAACTGACAACAAACCGATTAGAGTAAGACTATCTTTAAATATATTTAAAATTACTGTACTTACTAGATTGGTAATCATAGCTACATCATTAGTGAGATTTGCTATAAATGATCCAGAATGCTTTTTATCTACTATTTTAGTATCTGCTTTTATTAAAGAAGAAAATATATCTACTTGTATATCTTTAGTAACATCTGCTGCTACGCTTATCATAATAACTTTAGCAAGATATAAAGATACCCCTTTAACAGCAAATGCTAAAATAATTAAAGCCGGAATAATAAGGATTAAAGATGTTTTCTGTTCAATAAAAAGTTGCTTAATTGCTGGATCAAGCAAGTAAGCAACCGAAGAAGTACTTGCGGCCAATAAAACTGTAAAAAAAACTGATTTAATAATTTTTTTTAAATATTTTCTAGTATAGCTTTTATAAAGTCTTTTTAATATTTGAACATTAGTCATTCTTTAAATTTTCCCAATTATTAAACTCAAAAGTATCAATAATCCTAAAAAATTATTAGACTTAAATACATCTAAACATTTTTTCGGAACTTGAATATCAAGCTTTTTAAGTTGAAAATAAAACAATTGCAAAAAAATTAAAATAAATAGTAAATAATATAATTTGTTTAGTTCTAAGAGAAAACCAACAATTAAAAGATTTATTAAAAAAACTATGTAGCATAATTTAAGAAATTTATATGGATTATTTTTAAATTTTATTGAAGTTGATTTTAGTCCAATTATTTCATCATCTTTAATATCTTGAAACCCATATATGGTGTCGTATCCTAATGTCCAAAATATGGCACCCAAATAAAAAATTAATGGAATAATACTTATTTCATTATCTGTTGAAAACCAACCAAGTATTAAGCCATAATTAAATGTTATGCCTAAAAATAATTGTGGCCAATACGTAAATCTTTTCATAAATGGATATGTAAATGCTAATGGCATCGACCCTAAGGCTAAAAAAATTGTAATATAATTGAAGTTTATTAAAATAAAAAAAGCCAATAAGCAAAGAATTACAACATATAACAAACCCTGCTGAACAGTTACATTTCCCGAAGCAATTGGTCTATCTTTTGTTCTAAAAACTTTTTTATCAAATTTTCGATCTACAATATCGTTAACTATGCAACCTGCTGATCTCATTAAAACAGATCCTAGTAAAAACAAAAGTAAATAAAAAAAATAAATCTTTAATTCTTTTGAGAAATCAAATCCAATAGTTAATCCCCATGAACAAGGCCAAAAAAGCAGCATATAACCAATTGGTCTTTTAATTCTAGTAAGTTCTATAAATAAATTTAGCTGGTTCATAAAAAATTACTTGTAAATAACAAAGGCAACAATGATAATCAAACTGATTCGTATGAATATAGATTATACTGTAACAGCATTAATGTTTCCGGCAATTCCTTTACTAATGAGCGTTTATAGCAACAGGTTTCATTCTTTAAGTATACTAATCAGAGAACTTCATGATGAGCATGTTTATGAAAATCATGTTCCTAATGAATGGAAAAAACAGTTTATTAATTTAAGTGGAAGGATTACTCTTCTAAGATGGACAATCATGTTTGCTGCCTTTGGTTTTTTATTTAACATGTTGACAGTGTTTGGTCTTTATTTAAATAAAATTTTTATTGCTAGATTAATTTTTGGATCATGCTGCTTATCTATGATTATTTCAATTCTTTTCTTTATAAGGGAAATCCATATTTCAACCAATGCATTAAAGCTACATATGTCTGATATGGACGTAAAAGTTGATTAAGGAATTATAACAGCTGGGCCTAAAATTTTTCTTGCTTCTAAATCTCGATGAGCCTGAACCACTTCATCTAAATTATATTTTTTGAATATTTTTATTTTTACTTTACCTGAAATTATTTTTTCAAACATAATTTTTGACGCTTCGTTTAATTCTTCTCTAGTTGAAAGATATTGTTGCATAGAAGGTCTAACAAGATAAAGACCTTTTGGTTGAATAACTTTAGGAACATTAATTTCAGATAATGGTCCTGATGCGTTCCCAAATGACACCATCATACCCCTGATCGCTAAACATTCTATGGATCTGTCTAATGTATCTTTACCAACACCATCATAAACAACTGGAACACCTTTTCCATTTGTGATCTCTAAAACTTTTTTCGCAAAACTCTCTTTATTGTAATTGATTACATGGTCGTAACCATTTTCTTTAGCTATGTTTACTTTTTCATCCGATCCAACAGTTCCTATTGTTGTACATCCTAAGCTTTTGGCCCATTGGCCAAAAATCTGACCAACACCACCAGCTGCTGCATGGAATAAAATTATTTGATCTGATTTTACTGGAAAAGTTTTATGCAATAGATAAAAAGTTGTTAGACCTTTTGTCATTAAGGTTGCTGCTATTTCAAGATCAATACTATCTGGTACTTTTACAAGATTTTTTGTTAGATAATTTCTGTGTGAAGAATAAGAGCCCAGAGGAATTCCAGCATAAGATATTTTATCACCAACCTTAAAGTCTTTTACTTCCTCTCCAACTTCAGTAATAATCCCAGCACCCTCTAACCCCAAACCAATTGGTAGCTTTAATGGGTACAGACCTGATCTATGGTAAGTGTCAATATAATTAAGACCAATTGCTTTATGTTCGATAGTTACTTGGTCAGGGCCTGGTTTATCTAAATTAATATCTTTAATTTCTAAAACTTCAGGTCCACCAGTTTTATTAATTTCTACTGCTTTCATAATTTATTTTACAAATGTATCATTATGATAATCTTGAACGGCTTGCAAGATTTCTGCTTTTGTATTCATTACAAATGGCCCACCTCTAGCAATTTCTTCATTAATTGGTTTGCCTGAAATAACTAAGAACTTAGCATTTGATCTAGCTTTAATACTTAAATCTTCACCTCTAGTGAGTAATATTAAAGTACTGTCTACTACTTGATCGTGTTTTTCATTTCCAATTTCTATCTCACCATTAATTAAATAAATAAAAGTATTATGAGTTGATGATAATTTAAAATCAAACTTTTTGTCTTTTTTTAACTCAACATCAAAATAAACTGGTTCAATATTATGACCTTTGACGGGGCCTTCAGCTTTCTCAAACTTTCCAGCTATTACCTTAACCTGCTTGTCATCATCTTTATGAAAACTCATTTTATCTGCATCAATATAAATATATTCAGGCTTACTCATCTTTAATTTAGCTGGCATATTTATCCATAATTGAAAACCGTGAAGTTTACCTTCTTTCATTGTGGGCATTTCAGAATGAATTATTCCACTTCCCGTCTTCATCCATTGCACATCTCCAGCAGTCATTCTTCCTTCACCACCAGTACTATCTTTATGTTCAAATTCACCAGCCAACATATAAGTTACTGTTTCTATTCCTCTATGGGGGTGGGGAGGAAAACCTGCAATGTAATCTTCACTATTTTCTGATCCAAATTCATCTAGCATTAAAAAAGGATCAAAATAATTCGGTTCAACACCAATACTTCTCTTTAATTTAACTCCTGCACCATCAGAAGCTGGAGTGGGTTCAATAATTTTACTTATCTTGATTTTATTCATATGGCCTAAATAGTAATTGCACTTAATAATTCAATATTATTTTTTATCTAAACAGTAACCTTTGGCGCCGTTTACCACTAAAAATAAAAAACCACCTGCTAAAGCAAAATTTTTCATAAAAGCAATTAATTGCATTTGATCTGAAAAATCTGTGTGAAAGATAATAGCTGTAGCTATACAAAATAAACTTAAAGCTCCAGCAGCAATTCTAGTTTGATAGCCAATAATGACTAATATTGGCGCAACTATTTCTAAAATAATTGCTGGGATTATTAAAAAACCTGGAAGGTCAAAGCTTTCCATCCAACCAACTGTTCCTTGGTAATTTCCTATCTTATTAAATCCACTTAACAAAAAAACTATTGATATAAAAATTCTTCCTATTACGTCTAAAATTTTTGTCATAAATAATTATTTATACATTAAATTTTACTTAATAATCCATATAAATCTTTAATTTCAAAATTAGGTTCATAATCTAAATTGTCAAAGATATTATTATTTCTATTTACCCAAATAGCTTTGTAGCCATAATTTCCACCCCCAGATACATCCCAAGTATTAGCACTTAAAAAAACGACTTCATCTTTTTGTATTTGATATTTTTTAATTGGTATATCATAAACTTTTGAGTCTGGTTTATAAACTCCAACTTGTTCAACTGAAAATAAGTCATCAAAAATATTATTTAAGTTATTACTTTTAACCAATTCGTTTAGAAGAGATGGGGTCCCATTGGAAAGAATAGCTAACTTAAATTTTTTTTCTGCAAGGGTTCTTAAAACCTCTGGCACTTCTTTAAATGGTGATAAAACTTTATATAAATTTAATAATTCATTTCTCATTGAAGGATCTATACTAAAAACCTTCATAGATTTATCTAAACTATCTTCTGTAATTTGCCAAAAATCCTTATGGCGTTTCATTAAACTTCTTAGCCAAGTGTATTCTAATTGTGTGGTTCGCCAATAATTTGAAAATCCCTCCCACTTATCACCAATTTTATCTTTGCATTTTTCAGCTGCTGAATTTACATCAAATAAGGTGCCGTAAGCATCAAAAATTATTGCTTTAATATTTTTCATAAACTAACTTATCAATATGAGCAACATTAGATTATTTTTTGCAAAAAGTTTATCCCTTAATTTAACCGACAATCTAGATAAATCGCAATCTCACTATGTTTCAAAAGTCATGAGGGTTAAAGAGAATGAGGTTTTTTCTTTATTTAACAGCAGTGGAGAATGGGAAGCTAAAATTTTGAATATTTCTAAAAGTATAGTTGAGTTTAATATTACAAAGCGATTAAGACATAAAGAAAATACCAAAGAGCTTTGGTTGGCTTTTTCGCCAATTAAATCAAATTATTTTAATTTCATGATCCAAAAAGCAACAGAGCTTGGTGTGACTAAGTTTTTACCTATTATTTTTGATAGAACGATTGTTAGAAAGATAAATAAAGAGAGATTAAAAAAGGTAATTATAGAAGCGGCAGAACAATCAAATAGAATAACAGTCCCAATAATTGAGGAACCTCAAAAATTAAAAAATTTTCTTAATAATGATATGGATTTATTATTTACTGATCTCAATACTACTAATACAAAAATTAATCTTAAAAAGTTAACCACAAAGCCTACGTGTGTAATGGTAGGACCAGAGGGAGATTTTTCTGAAGAGGAGAGGGAAGAGATTCTCAAATTTAATGGTATTCAAACCATTAAAATCAATGAAAACATCCTAAGATCTGAAACAGCTGTAATTTCTGCGATATCAATCATAAATTATGCGATTAATTGATATTTTGTCGCTAAAAGTAAAAGTGTATTTTTTTCAAAGACGCTCTATATAGTAAAAAAAAATGAAAAAATTTTTATATATATTTCTGTCATATTTTATTGCTTCTAATGCGCAAGCCAATCAGCCAAAAGATTGGCAATTAGGTTTTCAGCAAGCAGCATCATCAACAATGAGAGATATTGTAAATTTTCATGATAAAATTTTGTTACCAATCATAATAGCAATAAGTGTGTTTGTGTTATTCTTGATGGTATATGCATGCATAAGATTTAGAGCTTCAGCAAACCCAGTTCCTTCAAAAAGAACTCATAATGTTGCTGTTGAGGTGTTATGGACATTAATTCCATGTTTGATTTTAATTGTAATGGCAGTTCCATCTTTTAAAATTTTATATAAACAAGATGCCATTCCAAAAGCAGATGTTACAGTAAAGGCAATTGGATACCAGTGGTACTGGGGTTATGAATATCCAGACGAAAATATTATTTTTGAATCATACATGATTGAGACAAAGGATTTAAAAGAAAATCAGCCAAGATTATTAACTGTAGATAATGAAGTTGTTGTTCCAGTAAATAAAGTAGTTAAGGTTTTGATTACAGCAAATGATGTTCTTCATGCATGGGCACTACCATCTTTTGGAGTTAAAAAAGATGCTGTACCTGGAAGAATAAATGAAACTTGGTTTAAAGCTGATAAAGTTGGAACTTTCTATGGACAATGTTCTGAGCTGTGTGGAATAAAACATGCCTTTATGCCAATTACTGTAAAAGTGGTTTCAGAAGAAGATTATAAGATGTGGTTAACAGGGGCCAAAATAAAATTTGCTAAAGAAATTATAGAAGAAGATCAATTTAAAAAACTAGTGAGAAAATAATATGTATACACAAACTGCATCACATGACGATCATCATATCCCAAGTGGTTGGAAACGTTGGGCTTATTCAACTAATCATAAAGACATTGGAACAATGTACTTAATATTTGCAATTGTTGCAGGTGTTATTGGTACAGCGTTTTCAGTTTTAATGAGAATGGAATTGATGCATCCTGGTGATGGTATTTTAGGTGGCAATTATCATTTATATAATGTCTTAGTGACCGGTCATGGTTTGATCATGATTTTCTTTATGGTTATGCCAGCAATGATTGGTGGTTTTGGAAATTGGTTTGTTCCAATCATGATTGGTGCACCTGACATGGCCTTTCCTAGAATGAATAATATTTCTTTTTGGCTATTACCAACTTCATTTATTTTGTTAATACTCTCAATTTTTATGGATGGACCTCCAGGTCAACAAGGTGTTGGTGGAGGATGGACTATATATCCACCTTTATCATCCACCGCTGGTCAGCCAGGACCCGCTATGGATTTTGCCATTCTAAGTTTACACTTAGCTGGAGCTTCTTCCATTTTAGGTGCTGTTAATTTTATAACTACAATTTTAAATATGAGAACACCAGGAATGACTTTGCATAAAATGCCTTTATTTTCATGGTCTATTTTAGTTACAGCGTTTCTATTATTATTATCTTTGCCAGTTTTAGCAGGAGCAATTACAATGCTTTTAACGGATAGAAATTTTGGTACAGCTTTCTTTGACGCACAAACTGGAGGAGATCCAGTATTATTCCAACATTTATTTTGGTTTTTTGGTCATCCGGAAGTTTATATTTTAATTTTACCTGGTTTTGGAATGATTAGTCATATTGTTTCAACATTTTCAAAAAAACCTGTGTTTGGTTATTTAGGAATGGCTTATGCAATGGTTGCAATAGGTATTGTTGGATTTGTTGTATGGGCTCATCATATGTACACAGTTGGTTTAAGTACAGACACTAAAGCTTATTTTTTGGCAGCAACTATGATTATTGCAGTTCCAACGGGTATTAAAATATTTTCTTGGATTGCAACTATGTGGGGTGGATCGATTTCATTTAAAACTCCTATGGTATGGGCACTAGGATTTATATTTTTATTTACAGTTGGAGGTGTAACGGGAGTAGTTCTGGCAAATGCAGGTGTAGATACTGCAATGCATGACACTTACTATGTAGTAGCACACTTCCATTACGTACTGTCTCTAGGGGCGGTGTTTGCAATTTTTGCAGGGTTCTATTATTGGTTTGAAAAAATGTCTGGATATAAATACTCAGAATTTTTAGGTCAATTACACTTCTGGTTAACTTTTATAGGGGTTAACTTAGTATTTTTTCCTCAACACTTTTTAGGTTTAGCAGGAATGCCAAGAAGATATGCTGATTATCCTGATGCATTTGCTGGATGGAATTATATATCCTCAATTGGGTCATATATTTCTGTTATCGGTTTAGTAGTATTTTTTGCAAACTTAATTTATGCTTTCGCTAAGAAAAAAGCTGCTGAACAGAACCCATGGGGAGAAGGAGCAAAAACATTAGAATGGACAGTGCCATCACCACCTAATTTTCATACTTTTGAGGAATTACCAAAGTTTGAAGATGAACAAAGTATTGAAAAATCTACTAGTTAAAAAATAAATTTGATTTTTTAAACTAATAAAAATGATTAAGTCTAAATTAAAAAATAGAAATTTAAGTCAGGAGGATGCTTTTAATTTTTCTGAGCTCTTCAGGTTAATGAAACCGAGGGTAATGTCATTAGTAATTTTTACATGTGCAGTAGGCTTGTTAATGGCACCAAATATTATTCCAACAAAAGATGCTATTATAGGGATTATACTTGTATCGATTGGTGCTGGTGCAGCTGGAGCGCTGAATATGTGGTATGAGTCAGATCTAGATGCATTAATGAGCAGAACCTGTCTAAGACCAATACCGACTGGAAAGGTTAATAAGAATCAAGCTTTGATTTTTGGGGTCACACTTTCAATATTTTCAGTAATTGCTTTAGATTATTTCACTAACAGAATTTCAGCAGGTTTATTATTATTTACGATCTTATTTTATTTATTAATTTATACGATTTGGTTGAAGAGAAAAACACCACAAAATATTGTTATTGGTGGTGCTGCGGGAGCTTTACCACCTGTTATTGGCTGGACTATGGCAACAAATTCTATTTCATTTGAGCCATTAACATTTTTTTTGATAATTTTCTTTTGGACCCCATCTCATTTTTGGGCATTAAGTTTGTATAAATCAGATGATTATAAAAAAGCTAATATACCGATGTTGCCTCTTACAAATGGTATTGAGAGTACAAAATTGAATATATTAATTTATTCTTTAGTTATGCTTCCAATAATAATTCTACCTTATGCAATTGGATTTGTAACTTTAGTATTTTTAATCCCATCTTTAATTTTGACTTTATATTATAATTTTTTATGTTTTGAACTTTATAATTTTAAAAGAAATAAATTTAATGCAAAAAAAGCAAAATCAATATTTGGATATTCAATTTTATATTTATTCTTAGTGTTCGTTCTTTTTTTAATTGATAAAATTATATGATTACACCTGATAAAAAAACTAAGAAAAAGAATTTATTAACAGCTCTTGCTATAATTGCATTTATGATTTTTTTATTTTTATTTACTTTATATAATGTAGGAGTTTTCGAAAGACAGATATGATTAATAAAAAAACCTTAACACCAATTTTGTTAGCAGGAGTTTTTATTCTTATGCTTGGATTGTCATTCGCTGCAGTTCCACTTTATGATATGTTTTGTCGAATAACTGGTTTTGGAGGAACTACACAGATATCTAAAGATACACCTAATATTGTCTTAGATAAAGTTGTTAGTGTTAGATTTGATACAAATGTAAATAATCTTACTTGGGATTTTAAAGCTAAATCAAATGTAATTGATGTAAAAGTTGGGGAAGTTAATAGAATTGAATTTGAAGTAGAAAATTATAGTGACGAAACAACTTATGGGGTTGCAAGTTTTAATGTATCACCTTCAAGTTTTGGTAAATACTATAGTAAATTAGGTTGTTTTTGCTTTGAAAAACAAGCTTTAAAAGCAGGTGAAAAAGCAACTTTTGTAATGACTTTTTATTTAGATCCTGAACTCGTTAATGATCCAAATACAAAGAATCTTGAGGATGTAACTATGTCTTATACTTTTTTCTCGACAGATTATTATAAACAATCATAATCACGAAAATGTCAGCCGAAAAAAAACACGATTATCATTTAGTAGACCCAAGTCCTTGGCCTATATATTTGTCGTTTTCCTGTTTGGTATTAGCAATTGGAGCTATTTTCTACATGCATAATGATATTTCTTGGGGAATGTATCTTGGATTAGCTCTCCTCTTTTACGGGGCTTATATGTGGTTTAGAGATGTTGTTATTGAAGCTGAGCATCAAGGTCATCACACTCCTGTTGTTCAAATTCATCATAGATATGGAATGACATTGTTTATTGCTTCTGAAGTTATGTTTTTCGTGGCATGGTTTTGGGCATATTTTGATATCAGTTTATTTCCAAATGAATTTGTTGGAAATGTTTGGCCTCCAAAAGATATAGAAACTTTTGATCCATGGGATATTCCGTTAATAAATACTTTAGTTTTATTGCTTTCCGGAACAACAGTGACTTGGGCTCATCACGCATTATTAGAAGATGATAGAAAAAGTTTTATTCAAGGCTTGACATTAACAGTTATTCTAGGTTTCTTTTTTACTTTACTTCAGGCCTATGAATATCATCATGCCACATTTAATTACTCTGGTCATATATATGGAGCAGTATTTTATATGGCAACTGGTTTTCATGGATTTCATGTAATTATAGGTACAATATTTTTAGCTGTTTGTTTATGGAGAGGTAAGCTCGGTCACTTTACAAAAGATCACCATTTTGGATTTGAAGCAGCTGCATGGTATTGGCATTTTGTTGATGTAGTATGGTTATTTTTATTTGCTGCTATATACATATGGGGAAGTTAATAATTAACTCTTGAAGCATAAGTTTTTATTTTCAGTTTTTGTTTATTTTATAATTTCAGTATTAATTGGATTAGGATCTTGGCAAATATATAGATTAAATTGGAAGTTAGATTTAATAGCGAAAATTGAAAATTCTTTAAAAAATAATCCTATAGAATTATCAAAAGCAGATAAAAAAAATTTTTTAAGAATAAAAACCTCCGGGATTGTAGATTTTGATAAACAAATTTATTTATACAATTTAAATGATAGTGGAAATCCTGGGTTTGAAGTGGTTAATCCTATTATAATAAATAATGAGAATTATCTAATTAATAGAGGATGGATACCTTTTGATAAAAAAAATCAACCAGAAATTAATTTATTTGATGAAAATAATATAATTGGAACATTAAAAATACAATCTAAAGCAAATTCATTTAAACCTGAAAATGACATAGAAAAAAACTATTGGTTTACATTAGATAGAAATGATATTTTTTCATATACTGGAAAAAACTTCTCAAAATACATTATTTATACTAGTGGAGATTACAAAACACCAAAACCCAAAGTGATTACTGCTAACATTTCAAACAATCATAAAAAGTATGCAATTACTTGGTTTTCAATGGCGATTTCAATTCTTTTATTATATTTATATTTTAGAAAAAAAAATTATTAAATGAAATATATCAGCACAAGAAACAATAAATTGGAATTTGAATTTCGAGATGTTTTTATAAAAGGTCTTGCAGACGATGGAGGCCTTTATGTTCCAAAATCTTTAAAAAAATATGGTAAAGAAGAATTATTAGAGCTCAAAAACTTAAATTATAATGAATTGTCTATTGAAATCATAAGTCAATTTTTAGGAGACTTTATTTCAAAAGAAGAACTTTCATCTTTAATTAAAAAATCATACTCAACATTTAGAGAAAAAGAGGTTGTAAAAATCACGTATGTTGGGGAAATAAAATTATTAGAATTATTTCATGGACCAACACTGGCATTTAAAGATGTTGCAATGCAGTTTATTGGAAATTTATATGAATATTATTTAAATAAAAATGATAAAAAAATAAATATAGTTGTTGCAACTTCAGGAGATACTGGTGCTGCAGCTATCGATGCAATTAAAGGAAAATCTAATTTAAATATTTTTGTATTGCATCCAAATAATAAAATTTCTTCTGTTCAAAGAAAGATAATGACTACTGTTGAAGATAATAATGTGTTTAATATTGCAATTGATGGGAACTTTGATGATTGTCAAAATATTGTAAAACAAATGTTTTCTGATCTTGAGTTTTCTAAATCAATAAATATGTCAGGGGTGAACTCAATTAATTGGGCAAGGATTATTGCTCAAGCAGTATATTATTTTTTCTCGTACTTTAAATTAGGCAAAGAAACTATTTCATTTTCTGTGCCAACAGGAAATTTTGGCGATGTTTTTGCAGGTTACATCGCTAAGAAAATGGGATTACCAATTGAAAAACTAATTGTTGCAACAAATGAAAATGATATTTTGCATAGAGCAATTTCAAAAGGAGATTATGTTTCAAAAGAAGTTAAAGAAACATTGTCACCTAGCATGGATATACAATTAGCAAGTAATTTTGAAAGATTAATTTATTATATAAATAATTCTGACTCTGAAAAAACAGCAGAAATTATGGAAAAGATTAAGCAAAATTCTTATCAAATCGAAAAAAAACATTTAGATATAATTCAAAAGGAATTTTTATCTGAAAGTTGTAATGAACAAGAAACTTTGGATATTATTAAAAAAAATTATGAAGAAAATAATGTAATATTAGATCCTCATACAGCAGTGGGAGTAGGGGCTGCAAAAAAACTATCTTTTAATGATTGTTTAGTTTTATCAACAGCCCATCCATGTAAATTCCCAGATGCTACAAATAAAGCAATAAATAAGCATGAAAAATTGCCCAAAGAACTCCAGCATGTGCTTGAAAAAAAAGAAAATTTTCAAGTATTAAAAAATACTACGGAAGAGGTAAAAAACTTTATTAAAAGTAAAATCTAAAAGGGCACTCTGTTTCCACCTTAATCATAATTAACATTAATAAATAATGATTAATTACAACATTGCATTGAAAGCTTGGTTGAGAATATTACCATATATTTAAAACCTTGCTTGTCGACTTCATTGATAAACAGGGGTAAATTTTCATATGAAAAAAAGGATTTTAAATCATATTCAATTTTTAAGAGGTTTTTCGGTAATATTAGTTTTTTTATATCATTTAAGATTAGAATATTTTGATTATGGTTTTCTAGGTGTTGATATATTTTTTGTAATTTCTGGTTTTGTGATTACATCATTGATTTATAGTGAAATTGAGTCAACCAACAAATTTAACTTTTTAAATTTTTATATAAAAAGATTTAAAAGAATATTCCCAGTTTTATTTTTTGTTATTAGTTTATCCTTATTATTTATAGTTTTTTTTCAACCACTAAATTTATTTTTAAATAACTTAAAGGTTTATTTTTTATCATTAATTGGAATTTCTAATTTTTATTATCTTTTTTCAAAAAAAGATTATTTTGATACAGTATTCGATGATCCATTGGCTCATACATGGTCATTAGGTGTTGAAGAGCAATTTTATATTATCTTTCCACTATTTTTATTTTTTTTATTAAATATTAAAAGTTTTTTTAAATTTATTTTTTTTATAATTTTTACAATTATAATTGGATTAAGCTTTTCAATTTTTTTTCAAGAAAATACAAAATTAATATTTTATTCTCCATTGTTTAGATTTTGGGAGTTTTTAATTGGTACTCTAACTTTTTTTTTATTTAATAAAATTAAATTTAAAAACAACTATTTATCTTTATTGATATTAATAATATTAATTATTTTTATATTAGTTCCTAAAAATACAAGTTTACCGATTATTACAATAGTAACTTGTTTATTAGTATCAATTTTTATTTTAATTTATGAA
>CACEKT010000014.1 GCA_902560225.1 uncultured Pelagibacteraceae bacterium | reverse complement strand
TTGAAACATCCTCTAATAATTCAATAATTTTTTGATCATTATTAGATTTATTCTTTAGTATATATTTAATCGGTGCAAATTTATTAATCTTTTCTAATAATTGTTTATCTAAATTGAGATCTTCAACATTGGTTTGTTTGCCAGATTTCAATTTAACAATAATTAATTCAAATATTTGCTTATTCACTTCACTAAATAATTTGATGTTTTCAATTAAATGAATGTTTGCTTGTAGCAGTGTTAAATTATTAATAATTAAATATAACAAAGAAAATTCTTTTAACTCTACACCAGTCAATGACTTACTTTCATTAAAATATTTCTTAGTAGAATCTAGTGATTTTGTTTTTTTTACATAAAAATTTTTCTTATTTTGATTGGTATAGGGTGTTAATTCCGAAATTTTCTCTAAAAAATATTCAAGTACATATTTTTTAATAAAGTCATCTTTTATAGTGCTTGCAATAGCTCTCAGTTTTTTTTCAAAAATTGCCATCGAGGATGGATTATTTTCTGTCTGTTTTTTATAATGACTAAATATAAATTGATGTGAAGATATTTTACTATTTTTTGTAAAATCGATAAAACTATTTTTACCATTTTTATTTACATAACTATCTGGATCTTCTTTATTTGGTAAAAATAAAAAAGAAATTTGTTTTTCAGGTTTTAATTCTTTAATTGAATTTTCTGCTGCCCTTAAAGCTGCCTTATATCCACTTTCATCACCATCAAAACAAATAATGATATCATCAAAAAACTGATTTAAAGTTAATATTTGTTTATCAGTTAATGATGTACCTAAATTTGCAACAGCATTATCAATTCCATTTTTACTTAATCCTACAACATCCATATAACCTTCAACTAAATAAATATGATCTAACTTGTTAGATAATTTCCTAGCTAAATCTAAATTGTAAAGGTTTGAACCTTTTTTGAAAAAATAAGTTTCTGGAGAGTTTATATACTTTGCTAAATAATCTAATTTTTCAATTATTCTTCCACCTAATGCGATTGGTTGACCTGAAATATTATTTATTGGAAAAATTAAACGACCTCTAAATCTCTCAACATATATTTTTTTCTTTTCATCTAAATAGAATAATCCACTTTCCACTAATGCTTGTTCACTAAATTTATCTTTTAATTTATCGAAAAAATTTGGATTTTTTTCTATATAGCCAATTTTAAATTTTTTAACCTCTTCTTTGCCTAAAGATCTACTTTTAAGATAATCTCTTGCATTAGAGTAAGCTTCATTTTTTAATAATTCATTATGATAAAAATCAACATACTGACTGTAAATTGATAAATATTCTTTCCATTTTTTTTCTATTTCTTCATCTTGTTTTGAAAACAAATAAGGTTGCATTCCGGCAAGTTGAGCCAAATGTTTAACACTTTCTCCAAATTTAAGATTTTGGGTTTTCATCAAAAAATCAAAAATATTTCCATGTTGAGATGTTGCAAAACAATGGTAAAATTCTTTTTCATCATTTACTGTAAACGATGGTGTTTTTTCATTCTTAAAGGGAGATAGGCCAACATATTCTTTACCTCTTTTTTTTAAAGCTACAGTTTTAGATACAACCGTGGAAACTTTTAATCTTGTTTTAATTTCATCAAGATAATCTTTTGGATATTTCATTATTTATTCAACAAATCCTTAATCAATGGCCCAGCCTTTGCGAAATCAATTTCATCTGCATATTTTTTTTTTAACTCACCCATTACTTTACCCATATCTTTAACTGAATTGGCACCAACTTTTGTAATTATTTCTGAACAGATTTTTTGTGTTTCCTCATCGCTAAGTTGCTTTGGTAGAAAACTGCACAAAATATTGTATTCATTTTGCTCAACCTCTAAAAGATCTGCTCTGTTATTTTTCTTGTAAATATCAATTGATTCGGCTCTCTGCTTAACCATTTTTTTCAAAAGTTTTTTTATGTCCTCATCGTCAGTATCTTTTTTATTGGGACCAGATCTGTTAATAATGTCTAAGTCTTTAATTGATGACAATATTAACCTATAGGTTGATATCTTAGTTTTATCTTTTGATTTTAAAGCGTTTTTATATTCACTTTCGATGGTTTCTTTTAATGCCATAATTTTTTAATCTACTGCAAAGAAAAAATTCTTCAAAAGAAAAATTGTTTTTTTACAGTTTTATAATACATCTCTCTTGCGATAATAAAGCAATTATTGTAATAACCTTTAACTCATGAGTTGTAATTGATCAAAAAAGCAAAAAAAACTAACTCAAAAAAAATTTCACAAATTAATACAGGCGTTTTAGTTCTTGAAAACAAAAAGGTTTTTAAAGGTATTGGGATTGGGTACCAAGGAGAGGCAACTGGTGAGGTGTGCTTTAATACTTCATTAACAGGATATCAAGAAATCATTTCTGATCCTTCTTATGCTGGACAGATTATAAACTTTACATTTCCTCATATTGGAAATGTCGGAACTAATAAGGAAGATTTCGAGTCAGACAAAATATGGACTAAAGGAGTAATTTTTAATTCAGAAATAACATCTCCATCAAACTATAGATCTTTTCAACATTTAAATGCTTGGCTTAAGAAAAATAAAATAGTTGGTATCACAGGTTTAGATACTAGAAGTTTAACTAATTATATAAGAGATAAAGGTGCTCCCAAAGGAACAATTTCTTATTCAAAAAAAGGTAAATTTAATATCAGCAAACTTACCAATTCTACAATTAAATGGAGTGGATTAAAAAAACCTAGATCTTGCTGAGAAAGTAACTACCACAAAAAATTATATTTGGAAGGGACTTAAAACTTGGAAAAAACAAATAGGTTACGAAAAAAATAATAAAAATTCCTTTCATGTAGTTGCTATTGATTATGGAATAAAGAAAAATATTTTGAGATATTTTTCCGACTTTAAATGTAAAGTTACTGTTGTTTCATGCAAAACATCAGCTGAAAAAATTATAGCGCTTAAACCTAACGGAATATTTTTATCTAATGGACCTGGAGATCCAGCTGCAACTGGAAAATATGCAATTAAAATAATTAAAGATCTAATTAAAAAAAACCTACCTTTATTCGGTATTTGTCTTGGTCATCAAATACTTGCACTGACATTGGGTGGTAAAACAAAAAAAATGAAATTAGGTCATAGAGGTGCAAATCATCCTGTTAAAAATTTAGTTAATGACAATGTAGAAATCACAAGTCAAAATCATGGTTTTGAAGTAGTGATAGATAATCTACCAAAAAATATTGAAGTCACACATAAATCTCTATTCGATAACAGTATAGAGGGTATAAAACTAAAAAATAAACCTGTGTTTTCTGTTCAATATCATCCAGAATCAAACCCTGGACCGCAGGATAGTGTTTATTTATTTCAAGAATTTATTAACAACATGAAAAAAAATGCCAAAAAGAAAAGATCTTAAAAAAATATTAGTTGTTGGGGCTGGACCAATTATTATTGGCCAAGCATGTGAATTTGATTATTCGGGAACTCAAGCTTGTAAAGCATTAAGAGATGAGGGATATAAAGTTGTCTTAATTAATTCAAATCCTGCAACAATTATGACCGATCCTGATGTTGCTGATAAAACTTATATTGAACCTATTACTTTAGAGGTTTTAGAAAAAATTCTTAAAAAAGAAAAACCGGATGCGATTTTACCAACAATGGGCGGTCAAACGGCTCTTAACTTGGCTATGGAAGCTGAAAAAAAAGGAATTTTAAAAAAATATAAAATTGAACTCATAGGAGCAAACTCTAAAGCAATCGCCAATGCAGAGGATAGGAAAAAATTTAGAAAAAATATGATTGATATTGGTTTAGATTTACCTAAATCCGAAATTGTAAACAAAATTAACCAAGCATCCAAAGTGTTAAAAAAAATTGGATTACCTGCAATCATTAGACCTGCATTTACGCTTGGAGGATTAGGAGGAGGAATAGCTAAAAATAAAAAGGAATATTTGAAGATAATTAAAAATGGATTACACGAGTCCCCTGTTAGCCAAGTACTAGTTGAAGAATGCTTAGAAGGCTGGAAAGAATTTGAAATGGAAGTTGTGAGAGATAAAAAAGACAACTGTATTATAATCTGTTCAATTGAAAATGTTGATCCAATGGGGACTCATACTGGAGACTCAGTAACTGTCGCTCCTGCGCTCACTCTTACTGATAAAGAATATCAAATAATGAGAAATGCTTCTATTGCATGTTTAAGAAAAATTGGAGTTGAAACGGGTGGATCAAACGTACAATTTGCAATTAATCCTAAAAATGGCCGAATGGTTATAATTGAAATGAATCCAAGAGTATCAAGATCTTCTGCTCTTGCATCAAAAGCAACTGGATTTCCAATTGCGAAAGTTGCTGCTAAACTTGCTGTTGGCTATACTCTGGATGAATTAAAAAATGAAATAACCAAAGTAACACCTGCTTCATTTGAACCAAGTATTGATTATGTAGTAACAAAAATTCCAAGATTTACTTTTGAAAAATTTTCTACTTCTCCAGCAACTTTAGGTACATCGATGAAATCTGTTGGTGAGGCGATGGCAATAGGTAGAAACTTTAAAGAATCTCTTCAAAAAGCTTTGGTATCTCTTGAAACTGGTTTTTCAGGATTGGATAGAATATTTAATCTTAATAAAAAACAAATTGAAAAAAAACTTAAAGAAAACATTCCAAATAAAATTTTGCTTGTTGCTGAGGCTATAAGAAAAAAAGTTAATTTGAAAAGAATATTTGCATTATCTAAAATTGACCCATGGTTCTTGGAGCAAATCAAAGACATAGTAGATTGTGAAATAAAAATTAAAAACAAAGGTCTGCCAAAAGATTTCAATAAATTTAATTTAATTAAATCAATTGGTTTTTCTGACAAAAAATTAGCGGAGCTAACGAAACTATCTGAAGATATTGTAAGACGAAAGAGATCGGCACTTAAAGTTTTGCCAGTTTTTAAAAAAGTTGATACTTGTGCTGCTGAGTTTAAATCTTTCACACCTTATATGTATTCTACATATCAAAGAAATTTCTCAATCAATTCAGAATGTGAAGCAGATCCGTCTGTTAGAAAAAAAATCATTATTCTAGGAGGGGGACCAAACAGAATTGGACAAGGAATAGAGTTTGATTATTGCTGTTGTCAGGCAAGTTTTTCATTGAAAGACGCTGGTTTTGAGACAATCATGATTAATTGTAACCCTGAAACTGTTTCAACAGATTACGACACAAGTGATCGTCTTTATTTTGAGCCACTTAAAGAAGAATATGTTTTTAATATAATAAAAAAAGAAAAAGAAAAAGGAAATCTTGTCGGTATTATTGCTCAATTTGGTGGGCAAACTCCAATTAAACTTGCCAAATTTTTACACAAAAACAATCTCCCAATTTTAGGGACTCAATACACGTCCATAGATTTAGCTGAAGACAGGGATAGATTTAGAAATCTTCTTGATAAATTAAAATTAAGACAAGCAAAAAGTGGTATTGCTAAAACATTTAAGCAAGCAATCAAAATAGCTGAAAAAATTGGTTTACCTTTAATGGTTAGACCTTCTTATGTATTAGGTGGAAGAGCTATGGAAATTGTTCATGAAAAAAAACAACTTAAAAAATTTGTTGAGGAAGCATTTAAAGCAGCAGAAGAAAATCCAATTTTAATTGATAAATTTATTGATCATGCAATGGAGGTTGATGTTGATGCAATATCTGACGGAAAACAAGTTCATGTTGCAGGAATTATGCAACATATAGAAGAAGCTGGAATTCACTCAGGAGACTCCTCTTGTAGTTTGCCGCCTGTATCAATTAAACCGTTTTTAATAAAAGAAATCGAAAGCCAAACTAAAAAATTAGCTTTAGCTTTAAAAGTTAAAGGTTTTATGAATATTCAATTTGCAATCAAAAAAGATGAAATTTATGTAATTGAGGTAAATCCTAGAGCAAGTAGAACAGTACCTTTTGTCTCAAAAGCAAAAGGTCTTCCTCTTGCTAAAATTGCATCGCGTGTAATGGCTGGTGAAAAATTATCTAAGTTTAATTTAAAGGATAAATCTAAAGGCATGTATGCAGTTAAAGAAGCTGTATTTCCTTTTAATAAGTTTCCAAATAGCGATTTACTTTTGGGTCCTGAAATGAAATCAACTGGTGAAGTTATGGGTTTTGATAAAAGCTTTGGAATGGCATTCGCTAAAAGCCAAATTGGTGCTTCTAACTCGTTACCAAAACAAGGACTTGCATTCGTATCTTTGAAAGACTCCCATAAAGACGAAGGAATTGATTTAGCAAAACAACTGATTAAATTAAATTTCTCTTTATGTGCAACTAGAGGAACTGCTGAATATATTCAAAAACATAGAATGAAATGTAAAATTATTAATAAAGTAAGCACCGGATCTCCACATATAGTTGATGTCTTAGACTCAAAAAAAATTGCACTTGTTATTAATACGGGTGGAGGAAACAGAGAGCATAGAGTTAGTGATGCGATCGCCATTAGGAGAGCGGCACTTAAAAATAAAGTTCCCTATTGTACAAATATGTCAACTGCCCAAGCTTGCTTGGAAGCTATAAAATCACTTAAAACTAAAAAACTAGAGGTTACATCTCTTCAGGATATATAAACTATTTCACCTTCCAATCTGTTTTAAAAGTAACATAATTTACCTGTAAGCATCGTCTTTCTTTAAGTATTTTTTTCTTTTCCATACCATGCCAAGTATTAGGTCCACTAGTAAACATGTACCCATAGTTATTTTTATATGGAACAGTTTTAACTTTTTCTAGTTTTTCATTATAAAAATCTGTGCCTAGATCTTCAGATTCATTGGTATTATTTACAAATATTAAGCCTGACATTAGTTTTTCTTTAATATCACAATGAGGCTTTAACCAAAAACCTTCTCGATCACAAATAACTTCAACTCGCACATATGAATTTGATAAATCTTTATTAATCATTTTCGAAATAGTCTGATGTACTTCTTTAGATTGTAATTCGTTAATAAATTTAACTAAGTTTGGAAATTGTTTTTTATTTTCTTTAGTTACAAAGCATCTAAATTTAATTGCTTCACCACCAGATGCTATCCCTTCTCTAAACTCAGCCGCACCGCCATCGATTGCTCTTGTTCCATCATAATTTAGATTATGCTTGCTAACATCTGGAATATCAGCTTTAACTATTTCTTCTATTGCGCCATCTCTTAATGCGTTGCTATACTCCCAATGATCAAAAGGAAACTCATGTTTTTTTGATTGATTTTGAATTGAATTTAAAAATGACATTAAGAATTAATTTTTTGATTGATAATATTTGCTACTCTATTCGTTTCATCTAGTTTTTGATAGTTCCAATTTTCTACTTCTTCACCTAAATTTCTAGTTATATTTAATTCTCTAAATAAATTTCGAAATCTTTGAAATCTTGTATCGTTTTTTTTAGGAAAAATACTTGCTATATAAATTGGTTTTCCAGTTAAAGCTACTTCTGAAATCATTGAACTTGAGTCGCACGTAACTACAATTTTTTCTGCTATTGCAAGAGCAGATAAATATGCTTTTTTGTCAACATCCATTATTACAGTGTGACTATCTCCAAAAAATTCTTTAGCATGATTAATAGTATTAATTGGTGTTCTCATTGACGGAATTACGACTAGTTGAAAATCATGCTTTTTTAATAATTTATATAAACTGGTAAAAATATTCTTCATATTCTTAGTTGAATAATCGTAATATTTAGTTGGACCACCCATAATTAAAGTCCAAATTTTCCTTTCATCGTTTTTAATAAATGATTTTAAGTAATCTTTATTTTCACTAATTTCATTCTCAGTGAGATAATGAATGGCACCCTTAGTATTAATGACATTTTGGCCATCTAAAGAGTCATGCTCTGGAACAACTATAAAATCAAAATGATTTAGATCTACTTTTGGATCTTGAATATGAATATTAAATACTTTTTTATTAGCTATATTTTTTAAGTGAATTGATGGAATAACGCTTTTACGACCACAAGAAATTATGACATCAAACTCATTTTGGTTAATTTTTTTATAAACATTTTGAGAAATAGGGGTTAACTTCGGAGGGATCATTTTCCAAAAACTATTTAGTTCAACTGTATGGTGTGTGAAATCTAAATCTAAAGCTTTAGCTAAGCCTTCTACTTGGCTTATCATGCCATGCATTCCCTGAGTTAATAAAATACCTTTTAATTTAGACATTAATCACTATATAGCTTTCATATGAGTCAAAATCCAACTAAACACACAAAAGTGTTAATAATTGGATCCGGTCCAGCCGGATACACAGCTGCAGTTTATGCAGCACGCGCGATGTTAAATCCTATTTTGGTATATGGTTCAGAGCCTGGTGGACAACTAACAACAACTACCGATGTTGAAAACTTCCCAGGTTTTGCTGATGTAATTCAAGGTCCTTGGCTAATGGATCAAATGAAAGAACAGGCTAAAGCTGTTGGTACTGAAATGATTGAAGATCATATCGGTTCAGTAAATTTAAAATCAACTCCTTTTGAAGCAATTGGAGACAGTGGTCAAAAATATACTGCTGATAGCATTATTATTTCAACTGGTGCTCAAGCAAGATGGTTAAATTTAAAATCAGAGCAAGAATTTAGAGGCTTTGGTGTTTCAGCATGCGCTACTTGTGATGGTTTTTTCTTTAAAGATAAAGAGGTTGCAGTTGTTGGTGGTGGTAATGCTGCTGTTGAAGAAGCTATGTTTCTCACAAAATTTGCATCAAAGGTAAAATTAATTCATAGAAGAGATGCATTAAGAGCTGAGAAGATGCTTCAGAAAAAATTAATGGACAATAAAAAAATCGAAATAATTTGGGATAGTGCCGTAGATGAAGTAATTGGAGATGGTAAACCTAAAAATGTCACTGGTATCAAAATAAAAAATCTAAAGACAAATAATGTTGAAGAAATGAAAGTTGATGGATTATTCATTGCCATTGGTCATGACCCAGCAACAGCTTTATTCAAAGAACAGTTGGATATGGATAAAGAAGGATATTTAATTACCAAACCTGATTCCACTGAAACAAACGTACCAGGTGTTTATGCTGCAGGTGACGTAAAAGATAAAACTTTTAGACAAGCAGTTACTGCTGCAGGAATGGGATGTATGGCAGCATTAGAAGCTGAAAAATTCCTATCTCACTAACTTATAATTAAAAACTAAAAAAAGGTGGATCTAATGACAAATAAAGTACTTTTAACAGGGATCAGTGGATGGATAGCAAAACATACTGCAATAGAATTATTAAATTTAGGTTACAAAGTTTTAGGAACAGTAAGAAATGATAGTTTAATTGAACAGACAAAAAAAACTATAAGCGAGTATGCTCCTATAGATAATTTATCATTTGTTGAATTAGATCTTTTAAAAGATGACGGTTGGAATGAAGCAGCTCAAGGATGTAAGTATATAATGCATATTGCTTCCCCTTTTCCCTACAAAGTATCAAATAATAGAGATAGTTTATTAGCACCTGCTGTAGATGGAACATTGAGAGTTTTAAATGCTGGTGTGAAAGCAAATGTTGAACAGATAATTAAAACTTCTTCGATTGTTGCGATGTTTAGGAAGCCAAATAGAAGTAATCCTTATTCATTTGGAGAAAATGATTGGACAGATGAAAATTGGACTAAAGGAGTGACTGACTACTTTTTATCAAAAACAAAAGCAGAAAGACTTGCTTGGGAATTTATGGAAAGAAGAGGATTAAAGAATAAATTGACTACTATTTGCCCTGGTGGAGTGTTTGGTGACGCATTAGATAATAAAGGAGGAACCTCAATTGAATATGTGAGACAATTTCTTAAAGGTAAATTTCCGGCAGCACCGAAATGGGGAGTTTTAATTTCTGACGTCCAAGATGTAGCTAAATCGCATGTTGCCTGTATTGGCAATAGTAAGGTTGGTGGCAGAAGATTGATTGTGGGTAAAGAAGTAAAAACACTAATTGAGTTATCTCAAATAATGGCTGAAGCAATGCCTGAATATGCAAAAAAACTTCCAAAAAAACATCTGCCAAATTTTATGGTTAAATTATTTAGTTATATTGACTCAAGTGCTAAAACAATGATTCCTGACCTTGGAATTACAATGCAAACTGACAGTAGTTACTCTGAAGATTTATTGGGATTAAAATTTAAACCTGCAAAAGGTTGCATGGCTGAAACTGCTAAATCAGTTGTTAGATTAGGTTTGGTCTAAGTTAAGCGCAACTATTTCATCAGACTCAAAAACAGTTTTTTGCATATTTTCATTTGCAGATCTAATCATAATTTTTGCAACTATTTCTGAGTCAATTGGTTTCATTTTTTTTAATGAACCCAAAAATAAAGGTGAGAGAAAATTAAAAATAGGAATACCGACCTTCTCTACAACTCTATTTTCTTCTCTTTTTCCCATTAAAAACGATGGTCTCATTATTACAATTTTTTGAAAATTTAAATTTTTAATTTCTTCCTCTACTTGTCCTTTAAATCTTAAATAATCACTAGAACTTTTTGGACTCGCTGAAATTGAAGAAACGAATATAAAAGATTTAACCTCATTTATTTTTGCTAATCGAGCTACTTGCTTTGGAATATCAAGTTCTATTCGTCTATATTCATCTTGTTTTGGAGAATTTTTTTTTGTCGTTCCTATGCAAAAAAAACAATCGTCACCCTTAATATGCTCTTTAAAATCCTCTAAATTACTAAAATCTGTTTTAATAATTTGTAATTTATTACTCTTCACTTCAATTTCGGATCTTACAAAAATCTTTATTTTTGAATAAATTGAATTATGAATTAGTTGTTTTAAAACATGTCCACCAATCAATCCTGTTGAACCAAATAACAATGCTGTTTTCATATCGATGTAATCTGTAATTAATTGAATTTAATTTTTATAAAGCATTTATAAAGTTTATTAGGCTTTATTAAAGTACTTGGAAATTTTTTTTTATTTGGGGTGTCAGGATAATATTGATTTTCTAAACAAATACCTTGGTATGGATTTAATTTTTTTTTATATTTTAGGTGTTGAGCTGTATAAACTTGCAGTGCTGGTAAATTCGAAAAAAAATCAATTTGGATATTAGTATTATTATTTTTTAATGATCCCACATAATTATTAAAACTTTTTTTAATTATATAAGTTGTGTCTAAACCAGATAATTTTTCTTTTTTTTTATTTTTCACTGGTCTGAATAATTTTTTTTTAAGACTTTGAAAAATTAAAAAATCATACTTTTTCTTATCAACATTTTTAATTCTTCCAGTTGGTATTAAATACTTATTTGTTTCCAAATATTTTTTTGAATTAAGTACCAAATGATGGCCAAAGATTTTATCTTTTTTATTTTTACTTAAGTTCCAATAGCTATGATTTGTTAAATTTACATGGGTATATCTATCAGATTGATATTCATACTTTATTAATAAATACTTTTTATTTAATTGATATGTACAGTTAACCAATAAATTACCAGGAAAACCTTGGTCTAAATCTTCAGATTTTATCTGATAGACTATTTTATCTTTTGTTTTTTTAATTTTTTTCCATGGAACTGTTGCAAATCCTTTGCTACCTCCATGCAAAGTATTTGTTCCATTATTTTTATTTAAAACAAATTTTTTTTTACCTATGTAAAATTTAGAATTTTCAATTCTTCCCGCATATCTTCCACAGGTCGCGCCTAGATAAAATTTATTAAATTTATAATTGCTTTTTGATCCTAAATTTAAAATCAAATTTATTTTTTTTAATTTATGGTAAACTTCATATAGACTTGAGCCATAATTTACTGTTTTAATTCTTAAATATTTATTTTGAATTTCTGAAGTTAAAACTTTATTATTTTTTAAATTATAAGCTTTCACAGAAAGATTTTATTCTACCCATTGCTTTTTTTAAGTTTTCCATAGAGGTTGCATATGAAATTCTAAAATAGCCATCTAAGCCAAATGCTGATCCTTGAACTGTTGCAACATTTTGTTTTATAAGTAATTTTTGAACAAAGTCTGTGTCTGTTTTTAATTTTGTTTTTTTTCCTAATAATTTTTTACAATTAGGAAAAACATAAAACGCTCCATTAGGCTTCTTGCAACTAATACCTTTAATATTATTTAAACAATTAACTACAAAATCTCTTCTGTCTTTAAAAGAATTGGCTCTTACGTGAATAAAATTTTGATTACCATTAAGAGCTTCGACTGCTGCTGCTTGACTTACTGATGATGGATTTGAAGTCGATTGAGATTGAATTTTTCTTATTGCACTAATAATACCCTTTGGCCCAGCTGCATATCCAATTCTCCAACCAGTCATTGCATAAGATTTACTAACACCATTCATGGTAAGAGTTCTATCTTTCAACTTTTTAATTTGCGCTATGGTATAGAAATTAAAATCATCATATTTAATGTGCTCATAAATATCATCGCTTAAAATATAAACTTTTTTATTTTTTAAAAGGACTTTTGCTAAATCTTGAATTTCTTTTTTTGTATATCCAACACCAGTTGGATTTGATGGTGAATTAAGTATTAACCATTTTGTTTTTTTTGTAATAGATTTTTTCAGTTTTTTTGGAGTTAGTTTAAAACCTTCTTCCTCTGTACATTTAATTATTCTTGGTTTTCCACCGGCTAATAAAACCATGTCAGGGTAAGAAACCCAAAAGGGAGCAGGAATTATTACTTCGTCACCTTTATTTAATGTTGCAGAAAAGGTATTATAAAGAACTTGCTTTCCACCTGCGCCAACAGTTATTTGGTCTATTGAATAATCTAGGTTATTTTCTCTCTTAAATTTATCTACAATTGCTTTTTTTAAAGCTGGAGTTCCGTCAACAGCTGTATATTTGGTGTCACCTTCATTAATTGCTTTAATTGCTGCCTGTTTAATGTTTTCTGGAGTATCAAAGTCTGGCTCCCCTGCTCCAAGTCCAATCACATCCTTGCCTGCAGCTCTTAATTCTCTTACTTTTTGGGTGACAGCTATTGTTGGGGAAGGTTTAATTCTTTTTAAACTGTCTGATATTATGCTCATTGAAATATAATTTTAATCTAATAGTTTTATAAATAATGCAGAATACTTATCAAGATTTAATTACAGCAGTTCAAAATAAAAATCCCGCTATAAGCCCTAAACAAGAGGGTGGGAAAAAATTTCAAATGAAAACCGAATTTAAGCCTGCAGGAGATCAACCAGAAGCAATTAAACAACTAGTCTCTGGTGCCAATAAAGATCAACTTAGCCAAGTACTACTTGGAGTAACTGGTTCTGGAAAAACTTTTACAATGGCAAAAGTTATCGAAAAAACAAACAGGCCTGCTCTAATTCTTGCTCCCAACAAGACTTTAGCAGCCCAACTATATGGTGAAATGAAATCTTTTTTTCCTGATAACGCTGTCGAGTATTTTGTTTCTTATTACGATTATTATACACCTGAAGCCTATGTTCCGAGATCTGACACTTATATTGAAAAAGAGGCCTCTATTAATGAGCAAATTGATAGAATGCGCCATTCAGCAACAAGGTCTTTATTAGAAAGAGATGATGTGATTATTGTATCAAGTGTCTCTTGTATTTATGGATTGGGTTCAGTTGAAGCTTACAGTAAAATGACTCTAAGTTTAAAAACTGGTTATGATTATAATAGAGAAGAATTAATTAAGTCTTTAGTGGCACTTCAGTACAAAAGAAATGATCAGAATTTTTACAGAGGAACCTTTCGAGCTCGTGGAGAGTATCTCGAAATTTTTCCATCTCACTTAGAAGACCGAGCTTGGAGATTAAGTTTATTTGGAGATAAATTAGAAAAAATTGAAGAATTTGATCCACTAACAGGAGATTTGGCTAATGAACTAAATGTAATTAAAATTTATGCTAATAGTCATTATATTACTCCTAAACCAACAATTGAACAGGCAATAATAAAAATTAAAAGGGAATTGGAAGTAACACTAAAAAAATTTAAAGAACAAAATAAGTTATTGGAAGCTCAAAGATTAGAGGAGAGAACTAAATTTGATTTAGAAATGATAGAGGCAACTGGATCTTGTGCTGGTATTGAGAATTACTCAAGATTTTTATCAGGCAGAAAACCTGGAGAACCACCTCCTACACTTTTTGAATATTTTCCAGATAATACTCTTATTTTTGTTGATGAATGCCATGTTACTGTTCCTCAATTAAATGGGATGTACAAAGGAGATAGATCTAGAAAAAGTAATCTTGCCGAATATGGTTTTAGATTACCATCATGTATGGATAATCGACCACTTAAATTTGAAGAATGGGACGCTATGAGAACTCAAACTGTTTTTGTATCAGCAACACCAGGGCCATGGGAATTAAAACAGGTTAAAAATAAGTTTGTAGAACAAGTTATTAGACCAACTGGATTAATTGATCCTCCAGTGGAAATAAGACCTGCCAAAAATCAAGTTGATGATTTAATGCATGAATGTAAAAGAGTTGTTGAAAATAATTATAGAGTACTAGTAACTACTTTAACAAAGAAAATGGCAGAAGATTTAACTGAATACCTTCATGAAAATGGTATTAAAGTTAGATATATGCATTCAGACATCGATACTCTTGAAAGAATTGAAATAATGAGAGATTTGAGATTAGGTGTATTTGATGTTTTGGTCGGCATAAACCTTTTGAGAGAAGGTTTGGATATTCCTGAATGTGCATTAGTTGGAATCTTAGATGCTGACAAAGAAGGTTTTTTGAGATCTGAAACATCTTTAGTTCAAACCATAGGAAGAGCTGCGAGAAATCTCGAAGGTAAAGTTATTCTTTATGCTGATAAAAAAACAAAAAGTATACAAAATGCTATCAAAGAAACAGACAGGAGAAGATCGATTCAAATTGCTTATAATAAAAAACATAAGATAGATGCAAAAAGTATAAAAAAAGAAATTGGTGATGTGCTGGAGAGTGTTTACGAGAAAGATTATGTAAAAGTCGGAACTGAGGAAAATATAGGTGGAAACCTTAAAAAACATTTAAAAGCTCTCAATAAAAGAATGAAAGACTCAGCAACAAATCTTGAATTTGAAGAAGCTGCTAAAATTAGAGATGAAATAAGAAAACTAGAGGCATCAGAACTAGAAATTACTTTAAATCCTCAAGTAAAAAAATATAGTTCGAAAAATAAAATTTATCCTAAAGGTAGATCTACAATGGGTTTGCCTGGTACAAGGGCACAAAAAGGCAAAAAAAAATGGAAGCAAATAAAATAATTATTACAGGCGGCGCGACAAGAATAGGTGCTGCAATTGCTAAAAAGTTATCAGGGCCAAATAAAGAAATATTAATTCATTATAATAAGTCAAAATCTAAAGCTGAAAAATTAAAAAAAGAGTTAAAGAAAAATGGTACTAAAATCTATTTAGTCAAAGGTGATTTAAGCAAGGAAACAGATGTTAATAAAATTGTTAAGTTTGCAAAGTTAAAATTAAAATATTTTAATTGTTTAATTAATAATGCTTCTCTGTTTGAAAATGATAAAATAGATAACTTTACTACAGATAGTTGGGGTCGACATTTGAGAACAAATTTAAGGACACCTGCTCTTTTATCAAAAGCATTTTCAAAAAATATTAAGGGTAAAAATAACAACATCATTAATATAATCGATCAAAGGGTATTTAAACTTACACCTTATTTTTTTTCATATACAATTAGTAAAACTGGTCTATACACATTAACTAAAACTAGCGCCATGAATTTTGCTCCAAATATAAGAGTAAACGGTATAGCGCCTGGACCAACAATAAAAAATAAAAGACAAAGTGACAAACACTTTAAAAAACAATATTTAGCAACACCTTTAAAAAAACAAGTTGATGTAAATGAAATCTGTAATGCAGTTGACTTTTTTATCAAAAACAGTTCAATTACAGGACAAGTTTTAGCAATTGACAGCGGTCAAAACTTAAACTGGCAAACACCAGATATAATGGGTGGAAAAGAATGAAAAAAAATAATCTAAATATTATTAAAATTGATAAAAACAAAAGTCTATTTAATTATGAAAAAAAGATTTTAATTAAAGAATTAATTTTAAATTTAAAACTTGGATATTATGATTTTGAAAAAGAGAAACCTCAAAAAGTTAAATTTAGTCTTGAGATCGACTATGAAGATAAAAAGCCAACAAATGATAAAGACATCAAATCTATTGTAAATTATGGACTGGTTGTAAAATTAATTAAAAAACTTACAAAAAATAAACATTATAATTTTTTAGAAACACTAGCTGAGGATGTTTTTGACATACTTTTTAAAGATAAAAGAATTGGTAAAATTAAATTACAAATAGAAAAATTACAAATATTAAAAGATTGTACCTCTGTTGGTATTCAAATTACCAAAAAAAGAAGTCATGAAGAGCTCTGAGCTAGGAAAAGAAGTAATTAAAAAAGAACTTCCTTTAATCCCCAAAAATCCTGGTGTGTATAGAATGCTTAACCACAAAGACGATATCCTTTATGTGGGTAAAGCTAAAAATCTTCCAAATAGACTTAAAAGCTATGTAACTGAAAAGAATCATATTATCAGAACAGAAAGAATGTTGTCCCAAACCTTTAAGTTAGAGATAACAACTACAGCAAATGAGAGCGAAGCTTTACTTTTGGAAGCTAACTTAATTAAAAAATATAAACCAAAATTTAATATTTTACTAAAAGATGATAAATCCTTTCCTTTCATATTTATTGGAGAAAAGGATAAATGGCCAAGAGTTACAAAACATAGAGGAAAAAAGGATAATGACGGATTCTATTTTGGTCCATTTGCATCTGCAGGTACTGCAAATTGGACTATCAAGATGCTTCAAAAAATATTTCAACTAAGGGTGTGCGATGATGGAACTTTCAAAAATAGAAAAAGGCCATGTATCCTATATCAAATAAAAAGATGTTCCGGACCATGCGTTGGCTATATTGATAAAGTTGATTACAAAAAATCAGTTGATCAGGCAATTAAATTTGTATCAGGAAAATCAAGAGATATTCAAAAAAATCTATCTAAAGAAATGGAAATTGCAAGTGACCAATTAGATTTTGAAAAGGCTTCAATTTTAAGAGATAGAATTAAATCTTTAAATATAATTCAATCATCACAAAGAATTAATGAAGCAAATTTAGTAGATGCAGATGTAATTGCTGGATACAAAGATTCTGGAAAAGCATGTATTCAAGTTTTTTTTTATAGATCAAAACAAAATTGGGGTAATCAAGCTTATTTTCCTAAACATGATCCTGATCAAAATATTTCAGAAATAATGTCTTCTTTTTTAATGCAGTTTTATGAAAATAAAACAGTTCCTAAGCTGGTGATAATTAATACTGAAATTAAAGATAAGAAGTTAATAGAAGAAACTTTAACCAAAAAAGAAAATAATAGTATTTCTATTAACACTGCTAAAAAAGGATCAAAGGCTAAAGTAATTGCTATGGCTGAAAAAAATGCAAAAGAGTCTCTTAATAGAAAGCTTTATGAAACTAATAATAACAAAAATTTATTTGAAGGCGTTTCTAAAAAATTTAAACTTAAAAATGTAATTAATTTAGTTGAAGTTTATGACAACAGCCACATTCAGGGTACTAATAGCGTTGGGGCTATGGTTACATTTGGTAACGAAGGTTTTATTAAAAAAAGATATCGTAAATTTGATATTAAAACAAAAGGTGCAGAGCAAGATGATTTTGCAATGTTAAAAGAGGTGCTATCAAGAAGGTTTAAAAGAGCAATTTTAGAAAAGGGAAACTATTTAACTTTACCTGATTTGATATTAATTGATGGCGGCAAAGGTCAATATTCTTCAGCTAAAGAGGTGTTAAATGAGCTTGGTCTTCATGATCTACCTATGATAACGATAGCAAAAGGTAAAATGAGAAACAGTGGGGATGAAACTTTTTTTTATAATGGAAAAACATTTAAATTTGAAAAAAATGATCCAACACTATTTTTCATGCAACGACTAAGAGATGAAGCTCACCGATTTGCAATTACTTCTCATAGGGCAAAAAGGGCAAAAGGCATTTCAAAATCATTACTGGATCAAATAGATGGTATCGGAGCTATTAGAAAAAGGGCATTATTAAACCATTTTGGCTCAGCAAGATCAGTTGAGTCTGCTAGTTTTGATGAAATAAAATCTGTAGAAGGTGTTGAGGAAAAAGTTGCAAAAAAGATATATAATTTCTTTCATGAATAATTATGCTTAAAAAAATTCCAAATATATTAACTATTGGACGAATAATAATTGTACCCTTTTTTGTCTTAGCTTTTTACCTTCCAGGGTTTTATGGAGATTTAACTGCATTAATACTTTTTATTATTGCGTCTTTCACTGACTTTTTAGATGGGATGTTAGCTAGGATGCTTGGGGAGGAGTCTAAACTTGGAGAACTATTGGATCCTATTGCAGATAAAATTATAGTTGCTACTGCATTAATATTACTTGTTATGGATGGAACAATTAAAAATTATGAAGTTATTGCAGCAATAATAATTCTTACTAGAGAAATTTTAATTTCAGGACTTAGAGAATTTCTGGCCAAAGGAAAAATTAAACTTCCAGTATCTAATCTTGCTAAATTAAAAACAGTATTGCAAATGATTTCAATAGCACTTCTATTATCAGGAGAAACAGGTAATAAGATTTTAAATTTTCAAGATTATAATGCACAAAGTATAGGAATAATTTTATTATGGTTGTCTGCAGCGTTAACTCTTTTCACAGGGTATGAATATATGCGCAAGGGTATAGACCACGCAATATCGGAAGATAACAAAAATTAAGCTGCTCTTTTTTTTCTAACAAGGTTTTGATAGCTTTCATTTAAATCAATTATAGTTTCACAAACTTTAAATTGATTATCAACAATAGATGAAACAGGAGTAACCTCTGCAGCAGTTCCAGTTAAAAAACATCCGACAAAATTAGGAAGTTCAGATGGAGGAATTTTTCTTTCGTGGACTTTTATATTTTTTGATTTTGCAATTCCTATAACTGTTCTTCTTGTAATTCCATCCAAGAATGAATCAGGTATTGGTGTATGGATTTCTCCATTTTTATCCTTAAAAAAAATATTAGCTCCTGTTGCTTCTGCGATATTTCCTTCATGATCTAACATTAACGAATCTGCATAACCTTGCTCTTCTGCCTCATGCTTGGATAAAGTACAAATCATATAGAGCCCTGACGCTTTTGTATCCCATGGTATTGTATTGGGTGCTGGTCTTCGCCAATTTGAAATATTTAATTTAATACCTTCAACTTTAAGTTTCGGATCAAAATAAGATCCCCACTCCCAAGTCGCAATTGCAACATGAATTTTAGTTTTCTGTGCAGAAACAGCCATCATTTCACTACCCCTCCACGCAATTGGTCTTACATAACCATTTTTAACACCTTGAGTTGAAACAATTTTATTTGAGGCAAAATTAATTTGTTCTTCAGTGTAAGGAATTGTAAAACCCATTCTATTTGCTGAATGAAAAAATCTAGACGTATGTTCTTCTAATTTGAATATTGCACCATCATAAACTCTTTCTCCTTCGAAAACACAACTAGCATAGTGTAGACCATGGCTTAAAACATGAAGTTTGACGTTTTCCCAATCAACCATTTCGTCATTGTACCATATTTTGCCTGATCTTTTATCGTAAGGTATCATGTATGAAATTATTAAATTATAACTGAAAATTATCTTTGTATCTTTAATATGTCAATATAACTTACCTATAATGAAAGAACTTTTATATTTAAAAGATGAACAATTAAAAGATTTAATTGAAAAACTATTTATTATTTACAGAGAAACATTTTCAGACTCAAAAAAGGTTTTGAGCAAATATTCAATAGGTTTGGCACACCATAAAGTAATTCATTTACTTTCGATGTATAGGGGTATTTCAATTTCTGATCTTTTAAAACGACTAAAAATTACAAAACAAAGCTTAAATAGAGTGCTTAAGGACTTAATTAAATTAGAAATCATAACATTTAAAAAAGATAATAAAGATACACGAGTGAAACATATTTTTTTAAATAATAAGGGAGAAAAGTTATTTAATGAAATTTTTGATCTCCAAAAAAAAAGAATTTATAATGCTTTACTAAAATCAACTTCCGAAGAAGTAGTTAATTTTGACAATGTACTTAAAAAAATTATAAATGGATAAATTTTTTGCGCATATTCTAGTTGTTGACGATGATGAAGGAATAAGATCTCTAGTTAAACAATATTTAAATGAAAACAATTATTTAGTTACTACAGCTGAAAGTGCAGAAACTGCTTCGGAGAAGGTAAAGATTGTAAAATTTGATTTAATAATATTAGATATAATGATGCCAGGTAAAAATGGCTTAGATTTTATTAAGGATCACAAAAAAAAATTAGATACTCCTATAATTCTTTTAACTGCTAAAGGAGAGTCTAGTGAGCGAGTAGAAGGCTTAGAGATTGGAGCTGATGATTACTTGCCCAAACCATTTGAGCCAAAAGAACTTATTCTTAGAATTAAAAATATTTTAAATAAAACAATAAAAACTGAGTTAAAAAGAATTATAGAATTCGAAAGTGTAAAAATCGATATAAACAAACTTTTAATTATTAAAAATAACAATGAATTTAAAATTAATAATACAGAAAAAATCATTTTAGAAAAAATGATTAATAATCCTGGAAAAATTTTTTCTAGAGAAGATATTGGTATATTGATAGATTTAGATAAAGAAAGATCTATTGATGTAATAATAACAAGATTAAGAAAAAAAATAGAAATTGACCCAAAAAATCCAAAATTTCTTCAAACAATAAGAGGAGCAGGATATGTTCTCTGGATTGAATAAATTTTTTAAAAATATATTACCAAAAAGATTATTTTATAGAGCTTTATTAATTGTTGCCGTACCTATCTTGGTTCTTCAATTGGTCATAACAATCGTTTTTTTTGATAGTCTTTGGATCAAAACTAATAAAGGAATGACGCGAGCTCTGGTTAATGAAATTAGTACATTTATTGAAGTATATGATAACGAAAAATATGATAAAGGAGAATTAAAGAATTTATTTTCACTTTTTTTAGATTTAAATATAGAATTTATTGAAAGTGAAAAATTCGAATATGAATATAATGAAAGATGGTTTAGCCCTATTGATAGAACTCTTAGAAGAGAACTAAAATCAAATTTTGATTTAAAAAAATATTGGTTTAATACTACAAATTATAAAGAATTAATTGATTTAAGAATTAAATATCAAGAGGGATATTTTAAATTCTTAGTTCCTAAAGATCGGGTAACGAGTTCTTCAGCAAGGATATTTGCTCTTTGGATAACAGTTCCAGCTATCATAATGGTTATGATTTCCTTAATATTTTTAAAAAATCAAACGAGACCAATCACAAATCTTGCACGTGCTGCTGAAAAATTTGGAAAAGGCGAAGAAATAGAAGAGTTCAAACCTTCTGGAGCGCTAGAAATAAGACAAGCTGGACATGAATTTGATAAAATGAGAAAAAGAATCATAAGACACTTAAACCAAAGAACTGAGATGCTATCGGGCATTAGTCATGATTTAAGAACTCCACTTACCAGAATGAAATTACAAATTGCTTTTATTAAAGATAAAGATTTGTCTAAAAAATTAACTACAGATATTGACGAAATGGAAAAGATGCTTAATGAATATCTTCAATTTACTAGTTCATCTTACATAGAAAAAGATGAAATGTTCGATTTATCAAATTTAGTAGATGAAATTATTAAAAAATATGAAAATGAAAATATTTTAAAAGATTTAACACCTAGGATTTATTTTAATGGTAGAAAAAATTTAATTAATCGATGTCTTAATAATATAATTGATAATGCTTTAAAATACGCAAATAAAGTATCAATTAAACTTAATAAAAAAAATACAAACTTATTTATAACAATTGATGATGATGGTCCTGGTATTTCTAGTAATGAGCATGAAAATGTGTTTAAGCCATTTTATAAAATTGATAAAGGCCGAGCAGATTCAAAATCTAGTGTCGGTCTAGGCTTATCCATTGCTTCAGATATAATTAGATCTCACGGGGGAAA